>JAEEGO010000212.1 GCA_016280355.1 Lachnospiraceae bacterium
ACGGGCATGAGCATGGATCGGATCACAAGCACGCAGGTCTTGATTATGTTATGTCAACTATCGAAGGGATGGATATACCGGAGAAGGTGAAGAAGGACGCTGCAGAGATATACAGGCTCATAGCGGATGCGGAGAGCAGAGTCCACGGGGTAAGCGCAGATCAGATTCATTTCCATGAGGTGGGCATGTATGATGCGATAGTCGATGTGGTGTCGGTATGCCTTCTCATGCATGAGATAAAGCCTGACAGGATCATTGCTTCTGCCGTGAATACGGGGAGCGGTACGGTAAGATGTGCGCACGGGATACTGCCTGTGCCGGCACCGGCTACAGCCCTGCTTCTTGAGGGTATACCGGCGTACGGCGGTGAGATAATGGGAGAGCTTTGCACGCCGACCGGGGCTGCTCTTCTTAGATATTATGTAAACGAGTATGGTAATATGCCTCTGATGAGGACGGAAGGCACGGGTTACGGATTCGGGCATAAGGACTTCGACAGGGCGAACTGCCTGAGGGTGATGCTCGGAGAAGAGGCAGGTGAAGACAGGGAAGACAGAGAAGACAGAGAAGACAGGGTGATCGGTCTGTCCTGCAATGTGGACGACATGACGGGTGAGGAGATGGGATATGCCGTGGAGCGGCTTTTGGAGAAGGGCGCGAAGGAAGCCTATGTTGTACCTGCGGTAATGAAGAAATCAAGACCCGGCTATGAGCTGAATGTCCTGTGTGCTGAAGGGGACAGGGAGAGGATGATACATGATATCTTCAGCCTCACAACGACCATAGGACTCAGGGAGACACTGTATCGAAGATATGTTATGGACAGAACAGTCGGGGAAATGTATACTTCTTATGGTAGTGTCCGTGTGAAGGAATCTTCCGGATATGGCGTTACAAGGCGCAAGTATGAATACGATGACCTGAAGGCGATAGCTGACAGGGAGGATATCGGAATAAGACAGGCGCGCGAGATGGCAGACGGTTTTTTTGATAGGAGAACAGGAGAGTAATAATATGGCTTGTTTTACTGTACCTGCAGCTGAAGCTATAGTTACAAAGGTAGCTGAAAAGGCGCTTCACTCAGACAAGGAACAGAATATTTTCGTACAGAGACTTCCGTGGCTTACAAAGATGCTCGCCGGAGGTTCGGTACTGCTTGCTTTTGAGCATGTGTGGCACGGGGAGGTGCAGCCTTTCTTTCCTTTCCTGACTGCAATGGACAATGCTGCCGACACCGCGGAGATGCTCCATGAGATGGGGACAGTGGGAGTCGGGATGGCAGTGCTCGTGTCCGTATGCTGGGCAGGGATGGTGCTCGTATCCGAGAGGATAAGAAACAGAGAAGTAACAGAGGATGAGGTAGAATGAAATGACTCTACTGATTGCGATATTTGCAGCCGTGATATGTACGGCTCTGTGGTATATGAATGAGAAGGCACGTATCATGAAGGTGGGGCTTCTGTGCTGGATGTTCTGGGGAGCATCGCTTATGTGGCTCGTGGATGCGGTGACTGAGTATATTGAGCTGAGGGCGGCTTATTTTACGCCGGAGCCTGCGGATATGCTCAATGATACTTTCCTGGGACTGTCAGTCGTAGCGCTCGCGCTTGTGATCTGGATAGTCTATGTGCTGGTGAAGGATCCTCTGGGATCGGTGAAGAATGTCGTATCCGGTGATGCTGTCAGTGGCAGGAGAAATACCGGTACTCTTGACGCCTGATACGTCAGAGAGAGTAAGAGATCGCATTGATACGGATCGCAGTAGCGTGACTACGGCGGTCCGTTTTGCACGGAATATAAGAGGACTGGAAAATGAGTGAGATCATATGCAGGGACCTGAGCCTTGGATACGAAAACAGCATATTGGTGAGCGGACTCAGCTTTGAGATACGTGCCGGTGACTACCTGTGCATAGTGGGTGAGAACGGAGCCGGCAAATCCACTCTCATGCGTACCATACTGCATCTGCAGAAGCCTTTATCGGGGGAGATAGAGTACGGGGAAGGGCTCACTCCTTCAGAGATAGGATATCTGCCACAGCAGACCGTGGTACAGAGGGATTTCCCTGCTTCGGTGAATGAGGTGGTGCTCTCCGGGAGACAGACAGGCCTTAAGGGAAGGGCTTTTTATTCTAAAGAGGACAGGGCCTGCGCCGAAGAAAACATGGAAAAGCTCGGGATAGCTGATCTTGGTAAAAGATGCTACAGGGAACTCTCGGGCGGACAGCAGCAGCGTGTATTGCTTGCAAGGGCACTGTGTGCCACGAGAAGGATGATACTGCTCGATGAGCCTGTATCGGGGCTTGATCCCATGGCTACGATGGAGATGTATCAGATAATAAAGAAACTCAATTCGGAGGGTATCACTATAGTGATGATATCCCATGATATCAGGGCTTCCGTGGAATACGCCACGCATATACTGCACATAGGATCGGAGATCTTTTTCGGAACGACGGAGGAATACAGGAGATCTCCGGCGGGCAGGATCTATCTTGAAAGCGGTATTGCGGATTCGGAAGACATGGGTCGCAGGGAGGAGGATGCCTGATGGATAAGCTTGGACTTTATTTTTCATATCCTTTCGTCAGATACGCGCTGATAGTTGGCGTACTGATAGCGCTGTGCTCGTCGCTTCTGGGTGTCACACTGGTGCTTAAAAGGTTCTCTTTCATAGGGGACGGGCTGTCGCATGTGGCTTTCGGGGCCATAGCCGTAGCTTCTGTCGTGGGACTGGCTGACGATATGATCCTCGTGATGCCTGTAACGATAATAAGTGCGGTGTTGCTGCTTAGCTCGGGCCAGCAGACAAAGATGAGGGGAGATGCTGCCATAGCAGTTCTTTCGGTGTCAGCTCTTGCACTCGGATATCTTATCATGAACATCTTTTCCGTATCGTCGAACCTCACGGGGGATGTGTGTTCCACGCTATTCGGATCAACCTCTATACTGACACTGAAGCTTTCGGAGGTGGTACTTTGTATCGTAATGTCGGTCGTGGTCGTTACGGTATTCGTGATATTCTACAACAGGATCTTTGCGGTCACATTCGATGAGAACTTCGCAAGGGCTACGGGTACAAAAGCCGGTATGTACAATCTCATAATAGCTGTGATAATAGCTGTAGTGATAGTGCTCGGCATGAAGCTCGTGGGCTCTCTGCTTGTATCGGCTCTCATCATCTTTCCTGCACTTTCTGCTATGAGAGTGTTCAGGAGCTTTTTCTCAGTGACAGTCTGCTCGGCTGTGCTTTCCGTAGTGTGCGCCATGTGCGGCATCATCATCTCAATACTGGCTTCAACGCCGGTGGGATCTACCATAGTGGCTGTGGATATAGCAGCTTATCTGTGCTTCGTAGTGGCAGGTGCACTGAAGAAGGGGAGCCTCGTATGAGGGAAGGCTTCACGACAGGAAGCTGTGCTGCGGCTGCAGCAAAGGCAGCGACGTATATGCTTCTGTCGGGAAGAAAGAAGGAGAGCATTGATATCACGGTCCCGAGAGGGGATGTGTTCCATACGGACATTGTTGATATTATGTCAACTAACAATAGTGTCAGATGTGCAGTGGTAAAGGACGCGGGAGATGACCCTGATGTGACTAACGGCTGCAGGGTATATGCCGAAGTCAGAACAGAGGCGGAAGACACACAAATGCACGATGAAAGCGAGTCTGACGATCCTGATAATGATGGTTTACATAATGCAATAGTCCGCATACACGGCGGCGAGGGGATCGGCAGAGTGACAAGACCGGGACTGGACCAGCCGGTGGGAGAAGCTGCAATAAACCATGTGCCTCGAGAGATGATCATGAAGGAGGTACAGGAGGTATGCGGGATATTTGATCACTTCGGGACGATGGACGTGACGATATCGGTACCCGGAGGCGAGGAGATAGCAAAGAAGACCTTCAATCCGAGGCTTGGTATAGAGGGCGGCATATCGATCATAGGGACATCGGGCATAGTGGAGCCCATGAGCAGGAAGGCCGTGCAGGATACGATATTTCTTGAGCTAAGACAGAGGAGAGAAGCCGGAAGCGAGGGGATAGTGATCTCGCCTGGCAACTACGGGCGGGATTTTCTTAAGAAAGAATACGGATACGATATAGACAATGCCGTGAAGATATCCAATTTCGCCGGAGCGGCTCTGGATATGTGCGTGGAGCTCGGATACAGGGAGGTACTGCTTGCGGGGCATATCGGCAAGCTCGTGAAGCTGGCAGCCGGGATAATGAACACCCACAGCCATGAGGCGGATGCAAGGATGGAGACCATAGCCGCAGCGGGTATTAGGGCAGGGCTTCCGGGAGAGAGTCTTTTAAAGATACTGGATGCCGTATCGACCACGGAAGCTTTGGGATACGTGGCCGAGAACGGAGAAGAGATGATGGAAAGAGTTATGTCAACCATAATGGATCGGATAGAGTATTATCTTGCATTCAGGACAAAGGGACAGATACGGACCGAGTGTATGGTCTATTGCGATGAATACGGCCTGCTGGGACAGACGGCAGGAGCCGGTGAGCTGATAGAGAGGCTTTGATGGTACATTTTGTGGGAGCAGGGCCCGGAGCTGCGGATCTTATCACAGTACGGGGACAGGAACTGCTGAAAAAAGCGGATATAGTGATCTATGCCGGATCTTTAGTGAATAAGGAGCTCTTAAAGCTGTGCAGGAGTGATGTGAAACTGTACGACAGTGCGGTAATGACGTTAGATGAGGTCATCGGCGTGGTAAAGGATGCCGCATCCTGCGGGAAGGATATCGTAAGGCTGCATTCCGGGGATCCTTCGATATACGGGGCTATCAGAGAACAGATCGATGAATTATGTAAACTTGATATCGCATATGATGTCACCCCGGGAGTGACGGCTGCCATGGGGGCAGCGGCCAGTCTCGGTATAGAATACACCCTGCCGGGAGTGACGCAGACTTTTGTGATAACAAGGATGAAGGGCAGGACAGCTGTGCCGGAAGCCGAGCGGATAGAGGATATGGTAAAGTGCGGGGCATCCGTGGCAGTCTATCTCTCTGCAGGGATGACGGAGGAGCTTGTTGGCAGCCTTACAGAGGCCGGAGTCGACGGGGATACTCCCGCTGCGATCGTTTATAAATGCTCATGGGATGAGGAGAAACGCTATGTCGGAACGCTTGCTGAATTACCTGAGGTTTCAAGACGGGAAGGGATAGACAGGTCGGCCGTGATACTGATAGGAGCGGCCGTAGGACAGACAGACAGCAGGACTTCATACGAAAGATCAAAACTGTACGATCCCGGCTTCACTACGGGATACAGAGAGGGGAAAAGATGAGGAAGGCGATAGTGACCTTCACCGACAGAGGCGAAGCAGCTGCGCAAAGACTCAGGGAAAAGCTGGTCATCTTTGACGGTGCGAAGGAGTATGACGCTCATAAAAAGAAGGATACAAAAGGTTTACATAAATTTGTCAAAGAGAGTTTTGAGCGCGGCAGGGACATAGTCTTCATAGGAGCCTGCGGCATAGCAGTGCGTCTGATAGCTCCGTATCTTGAGGATAAGACCAAGGATCCGGCTGTGATAGTGATGGATGAGCAGTGCCGGCACGTGATACCTGTATTATCAGGTCACATGGGCGGAGCGAATGAGCTGAGCGTAAAGATAGCCGAGGCTTTGGGCGGTGAGCCTGTGATAACCACGGCTACGGACCTGAACGGAAAGTTTGCCGTGGACAACTACGCAAAGGAAAACGGTCTCGAGATAGAAAATAAGAGGGATATCGTGGAGATATCCTCGAGAGTGCTTACCGGCGGACGCGTGGTGATAGAAGAGGATCTCTTCAAACATGATGTTTACATAACTGTGGAAGATGCAAAGATCAGACTTAAGACAAGACCCGTGATCCTCGGTATCGGCTGTAAAAGCGGGGTGACGTACGAACAGATTGAAGTTTACATAAATAGAATTCTGAGAGATTACAGGATCAACATCAATGAAATAGGGATCGTTGCCACCATAGATATCAAAAGGAATGAGAAGGGGATATTGGAATGGTGCGATGAGCACAATAAGAGGCTTCTGACTTTTACTGCTGCCGAGCTCATGATGCAGAAGGGTGATTTCAGCAGATCGGATTTTGTGATGGAGATGACTGGAACGGATAATGTCTGCGAAAGGGCTGTGGCTGCGGCCGGCGGAAAGGTGATAGTGGGTAAGGAAGCGAAATACGGGATCACCGTCGCAATAGGAAGGAAATATGAAAAGTAAGCTGTATGTGGTGGGCATCGGCCCAGGAGACAGCAGATATCTGACGGGTGAAGCCGCGCAGGCTCTGGAAGAGGCTGAGCTGATAGTCGGATATAATATTTATGTAAACATATTATGTGAACAAAAATCCTATCCCGGTAAGGAGTTTTATTCGACGGGGATGGGAGATGAGGTAGACAGATGCAGATATGCCGTGGAACAGGCAGAGAAAGGCCGGACCGTAGCTGTGATCTGCAGCGGGGATGCTGGAGTGTACGGTATGGCAAGCCTGGTACTGAGCCTGGCTGAAAAGCACAATAAAGTTGACATAACTATAGTGCCGGGCATAACTGCGGCACTTTCGGGGGCGGCTCTTCTCGGAGCTCCGATAGGCAATGATTTCGCCGTGATATCGCTGTCTACGGCTCTGACACCGTGGGAGAGGATAGAAAAAAGGCTTGAGGGAGCGGCGGGGGCTGATCTTGCAATAGTACTCTACAATCCGATGAGCCGACACAGACCCGATACATTGAGCAGGGCTTGTGCTATAATATCTGAGCACACGGGAGATGACCGTGTCGCGGGCTATGTGAGAAACATAGGAAGAAGCGGGGAAGAGCATTCTCTAACAACTGTCGGGGAGCTGAAAAATGCAAAGCTTGATATGTTCACGACGGTCTTTATTGGAAGCTCAGACACGAATGTAATAAACGGAAAGATGATAACGGGAAGGAAGTACGAAGTTGAGCAGGATACTGGTATTTGCCGGGACGACCGAAGGTAGGAAGATAGCGGAAAAGATATCACTGGCGGGACAGAAGGCGCTGGTGTGCGTGGCCACGGAATACGGTACGCAGGCCATGCCGGATCTGGACGGCATAGAAGTGAGGCAGGGAAGGCTTACAGAGACACAGATGGAAAAGCTGATGGAGCAGGAGGACTTCGTCTGTGTGGTTGATGCCACGCACCCGTACGCCACGGTGGTGTCGGAGAATATCAAGGCTGCGGCCGAGAGCACGCTCCTTACTTATCTTAGGCTTAAGAGGACCATAGAGCCCAAGTCGGACTTCAGCAACCCCGGTGTGCATTACTTTGACGACAATGAATCCTGCGCGATAGCGCTGGAGGGCACGAGAGGAAATATCCTGCTGACTACCGGCAGCAAGGAGCTCGCCGTTTATATGAGGAGAGGCTCGTTGAAGGACAGGGTGGTCGCACGTATACTGCCCGGCGTGGAGAGCCTGAAGATATGTGAGGGTCTGGGGCTTACAGGCAGGGATATCATAGCGATGCAGGGACCTTTCAGTAAGGAAATGAACCTCGCGCAGATCAGGGATTACAGGATATCGGTCATGGTGACCAAGATGTCCGGACATGCGGGAGGCTTCTTTGAGAAGGCGCTTGCTGCAGATGAAGCGGGTATCAGCCTGTTCGTTGTGGGAAGCCCGGACTATTCCGAGGGTATGAGGTTTGATGAGGTGTGCAGCAGGCTCACGCAGCTCACCGGAGTAAGGATAGGCAGGGACAGACAGTTTGAAGTGTCCGTGATAGGCTGCGGTATGGGCAGTGAAGGATATCTGACTGCGGATGCAAGGATAGCCATAGACGAAGCACAGTATATCTTCGGCTCGAAGAGGATGGTGGAGACCTTCGGTACATCGAAGCAGAGCTTCCCTTTCTACAAGCCGGTTGACATAATTCAGTATCTCGACAGGCTTTCTTCAAGCCTTGCGGACGATACGATAAAGGCGGCTGTGCTGTATTCCGGAGATGCAGGATTTTACAGTGGTGCAGCTGATCTGATACCTGCTCTTTATGACTGGAGAGCAGAGCAGAAAGGACGCGGGACTGTGGTTTACATAAAACAAATACCCGGTGTCTCTGCAGTATCCGCACTGGCTTCTCTTCTCGGTATCCCATATGAGGACAGCAAGATACTGTCCATGCACGGGGTGGATCAGAATGATGAGAATGATATGACGGTCGTGACGGCGGTAAGGAATAATGAAAAGATCTTTATGCTCCTGTCCAAGCCTGCGGATATGATACATTACGGAAAGGTCCTGCACGCAGCCGGGCTTGATGCGGTACAGCTTACGATGAGCCTTGATATGGGAACGCCCGACGGACGTATTTATTCCATGACTGCAGAAGAGACGGCGGCCTGTGAGCCGGAGGATATGCCGGAGGGACTGGGTACGCTCTATATCCATAATGATGATCCGCTGGATACATCGGGATTTGCGCTGAAGGATACTGACTTCATAAGGCGCGAAGGGGTCCCCATGACCAAAGAGGAGATAAGATATGTGATCCTCGGAAAGCTTGGCATGAAGAAGGGGGAGATCCTCTACGATGTGGGAAGCGGTACGGGTTCGATCGCCGTGGCTGCGGCCGGTATCTCGGATACCATACACGTATATGCCATAGACGATGATGATGAGGCAGTGGCTGCCATCACGGAGAATAAGGAAAAATACGGAAGAGACAATATCACGGTGGCAAAGAGCTCTGCGCCGGACAACTTTGATGTGCTGCCGAAGCCTGACGCAGCCTTCATAGGCGGTTCCAAGGGCCGGATGAGAGAGATAATAAGAGGGCTCAGGGACAAGAACAGGGCTGTAAGGGTAGTGGCGAGCGCAGTCACGATTGAGACTCTGAGTGAGATAATGGCGATAATGGCGGAGATCCCCAATTCGTCGGTTGACATAATACAGATGAACATAGCCAGGACCGAAACCATAGAGAAATATCATGTCATCAAGGCACACAATCCCATATTTATTGCATGCATAGCATTTCAGTGACAGGAGCAGTATGTATAGCGGCGCCGGCAAGCGGCAGCGGCAAGACCATGCTGACCTGCGGGCTGATAAGAGCGCTTCGGGACAGGGGGCTTAAGGTGCAGCCGTATAAGGCCGGACCGGACTATATCGATCCTCTCTTCCACGATGCGACTGACCTTTCAGATGGTTTACATAAATGTGAAAACCTTGATACCTTTCTTGCAGACCATGATACAGTGAGGTCTATCTTTGAAGAATGTTCCGAGGGTGCGGATATCTCCGTGATAGAAGGCGTGATGGGACTTTACGACGGAGTGGGAGGCACTGAAGAGAGAGGTTCGACATATGATCTTGCGGCCTGTCTTGGTGTACCGGTGATACTTGTGGTAGATGCGAAGGGAGCATCAAGGTCGCTCCTTGCAGTTATAAGGGGATTTCTCGGCTATGACAGCGAGAAGCTCATAAAGGGCGTCATACTCAACAGATGCAGTGAAGGAGTATACGGGAAACTGGCTCCGCTTATCGGGGATGAGACCGGGATCAGGGCTCTGGGCTACCTGTCGGTGATGAAGGATATAAAGATAGAGAGCAGATATCTTGGACTTACGCTTCCGGATGAAATGGTTGACATAAATAGTCAAATAGGACTGCTTGCCGAAAGGCTCAGTGAGAGTGTGGACATAGATGGGATCCTTGAGATTAGCCGTGGCGCGTGACGAAGCGTTCTGCTTCTATTACAGGGAGAACTTCAGGGAGCTTGAGCACTTGGGCTTTGAGATAGTCTTTTTCTCACCGCTTCGGGATGAGAAGCTACCGAATGGATGCACAGGGCTCTATATCGGAGGGGGATATCCGGAGCTTCATGCGAAGAGGCTTGAAGAAAACCGGGGATTGAAGGTTGACATAAAAGAAAAAGCTTCTGAGGGGCTTCCGATAGTCGCAGAGTGCGGTGGATATATGTATCTGACCGGATCGGTAGGAGTTGATATGGTTGACATAAATAACGAATCCGTGCGTTCGGTGGCTGAGAGCGCCGAGAGGACCGGAGGAGCCGGAAGCTTTGAAATGTGCGGCGTGATCGATGCCGTATGTACGAAGCGGGAGAGGCTTGTGAGGTTCGGATATGTGGAGATAGCCGATAAGACCGGGTGCTGGATGCCGGAGGGTGAGCGTATCCGGGGGCATGAGTTTCATTACTATGACAGTACGGACAACGGATCGGGAGCACTGGTAAGCAGGGCTTCGAACGGGAGCGCATATCCGGAAATACATGTGGATGAGACGATGTGGGCGGGGTGGCCGCATCTGTACTTCAGAAGCTGTCCGCACTTTACACAGAGTTTCGCTGAAAAGTGCAGGGGATATCTTACATGATATTATACGGTGACAAGCTGTGTATGTATTTTTTCGCGCAACCGCCAGCGCGCATCTGAGCTAATCGTCACTCGTTACTAACTTCAAAGAAAATCTCGATAAATCTCCATTTTCTTTTCAGTAAGTAACTGAGGACGCTGGATCTCATCTGACGCGCTAAACGGCTCAAATTTGCTTCGAAAAAACACATTCGCAGCTTGTCACCTCGTACAGCAATCTGGCTTGCGAGTGATATATGTTTACTGAGGGAATATGGAGCCGATTTTAGCGAGGACAAAATCCACTCCCCGTAAGCACTCGGGCTGAGCGTAAAATGCGACATTTATGGAGCATTTAGCTCAGGCATAGTGCGTCGTGGGAGTTAGTTCGTCCGAGCGTTGGCTCTGACCGAAGGGAACATATAGTCACTCGCAAGACAGAGATTAACAATTTCGGAGAAAAAATGGGAAAAGATATACTGAAGAATAAGATCTATCTGTATGTGACTGAATTTTTCAGCGGCATGGGTGTGATGGCCGTGGAGCTTGGGGCTTCGAGGCTGCTGGCACCGTATTTTTCGTCAAGCCAGATAGTCTGGACCATCATAATCGGTACGATAATGATAGCGATGGCTCTGGGAAATATCTACGGCGGCAGGAGCGCAGACAGGGATCCGTCGCCTGACAGGCTGTACGGAAGGCTTATAGTGGCTTCCGTATGGATAGCGGCGATACCTGTGCTCGGCAAATATATCATCATGCTGATATCCGGGGCGCTGATCTTTACCATCAATACGAATTTCCTGGTGATAGCGGCTTTTATTGCCTGTATGGTGATCTTTGTCTTTCCGCTCTTCCTTCTCGGGACAGTGACGCCGTCTCTTGCGAAGTATACGATGCTGCTCAGTGAGGATGATGATGCGGAGGGAGCCGGGAGCATAGTGGGGCAGCTTGGGGCTGCCAATACGCTGGGATCCATAATCGGTACCTTCCTTCCGACTTTTGTCACGATACCCGCTGTGGGTACGGCGATCACTTTTCTTATCTTCTCGGGCATCATACTGGTGATAGGACTCGTGTATTTCATATCGCGCAGGAGTCATGTGAAGCTGTGTGTTGTGGCTTTTATTCTTTATATAGTATGTGTGCTTTTCGGTAATTCCGATTCTTTTGCTTTCTGGAAGCAGAACCTTACCTATGAGGGTGAGTCTGTCTACAACTATCTGCAGGTGGATGAAGATGCGAGATCCATCTGGCTTTCCACCAATGTGCTCTTCGGGGTGCAGTCGATCAAGATGAAGGAAGACGAGCTGACGGGGATGTATTATGACTATGCCATGGCGGCTCCTGTGATAGCAGGCTGCGATATGCCGGGTGCGGATGATGCGGGCGATGGTGACAGGCCGAAGGTGCTGATCCTCGGTATGGGTACCGGGACCTACGGCAGGCAGTGCCTAAGGTACTTCGGTGACATGGATATAGAGGGAGTGGAGATAGACGGGAAGATCACGGAGCTTTCTTATAAATATTTTGATGCGTCGCCGGATGTGCCTGTTTATACCTATGACGGCAGGGCTTATCTTCAGACTATTGATAAGAAATACGATCTGATCATGGTAGATGCCTATCAGGACATCTCGATACCCTTTCAGATGTCTTCGAGGGAGTTCTTCGCTGAGGTATACGATCATCTGAACGATGACGGGGTGATGGTGGTCAATATGAACATGCGCTCGGATACCGAGGGGAATATAAACGAATACCTCTCGGATACCATAGCTTCGGTATTTCCGGCTGTGGCTTGCGTGGATGTGGATCACAGCAGCAACAGGGAGCTTTTTGCGGCAAAAAAAGGTGAGATCTGTGCAAGATTTGATGCGGGTATAGATGACATAAGCAGAGCACAGGTGAAGGATGAGGAGGCCAGAGAGAGGCTTCTTTCGCTTATGGGCGCTGTCAGAGAGGATATGCAGGAATATGAAGGAGGTCAACATATATTTACGGACGATAAAGCCCCGGTAGAACTCCTCGGTATGAAGGAGATCGACGGGATGATACAGGAAGAAGCTTCTTATTATAAGAAGATATATGATGACGAAGGACTTGGCGGAGTACTGGAGAAGCTGATATAGATGGGCTTCTGCAGGATGTGCGATATATATAAGGAAGCATCGGATCCGAAGATAAGAGATCAGGTAAAGATGCTGATAGAGGGGATGGCCTCAAAGGAGCGTGTCTCCGATAAAGAATATGCAAGGCGTCTTGATATCTGCGGACTGTGTGACAGGCTGTCGGGCAATACCTGCTTAGCCTGCGGATGCTTTGTGGAGCTCAGGGCCGCCGGAAAGGCCAGCCACTGCAGTAAAAAGAAGTGGTAAACAGGCACTTTATACCCTGAAAAAAATTTTTTGAAAAAAATTTAAAAAAGGGGTTAAGAAATATAAAAGTCGTCCGATATATAAAACATGAAGTCCAACGGCCATGTATCGTACGGCGTGGACAGAGGACTTAACCACAGTTTCATAAACATCCGCAAGGAAGCGGACACATCAAATTTTCAAGGAGGAAAAAACTATGGTAGTACAGCACAACTTAACCGCAATGAATTCCAACAGAATGCTGGGCATCACACAGGGAGCACAGGCTAAGTCATCCGAGAAGCTCTCATCCGGTTACAAGATCAACCGCGCAGCAGATGACGCAGCAGGACTCTCCATAAGTGAGAAGATGAGGAAGCAGATCCGCGGACTCACACAGGCATCAGCAAACGCACAGGACGGAATCAGCGCAGTACAGACAGCAGAAGGTGCACTCAACGAAGTTCACGACATGCTGCAGAGAATGAACGAGCTGGCAACCAAGGCTGCAAACGGCACAATGAGCTCATCCGATAAGAATGATGTTCAGAACGAGATCAAGCAGCTGTCAATCGAGATCGATCGTGTATCGACAACCACAAAGTTCAACGAGACATACCTGCTTAACGGATCATCCACAGGAAAGCTTTCACAGGCTAAGTGGAACGGACAGCTCAGCTTCTCACTCCAGGTCGGCGCAGACAACCTGAAGAGCAACAGGATCACAGTCGAGATCTATGCTATCACAGCATCAGCTATAGGCGTAGGCGTAAACGATGATTACACAGCAGATCAGATAGTCAAGAACTATCACTTCGGTCTTAACGACAACGGTTCTGTCTGCAAGATTAGCGGCGTAGATATCGAGAATTCTTCGTCAACCAGCCCTCAGACGAGCGCAACCGTAACAGCAGGATCCATCCTTCCTATAGGTGGAAAGACCGCTACAACCGGTGGCTTCATAAGCGTCAAGACCAAGACAGCAGCTCGTGCAGCAATGGACAACATCGGCGCAGCTATCAAGCTTATCTCTGCAAGAAGGTCTAAGCTCGGTGCAGTTCAGAACAGACTTGAGCACACCATCAAGAACCTCGACAACGTCGTAGAGAACACGACAGCAGCAGAGAGCCAGATCAGAGATACCGATATGGCTTCCGAGATGGTGAAGTATTCGAACAACAACATCCTGATGCAGGCTGGACAGTCCATGCTGGCACAGGCAAATCAGACCAACCAGGGCGTGCTTTCACTCCTCGGCTAATTCTGAAAAGGATACCTAACCATATATCTGATAAGCGTACGAAGAAGGGGCTGGTCCACATGGACCGGCCCTTTTCAATTGCGTTTAAATAGGATGTCTGCGTACATTTTGTGGGGCTGATCAGGGAAAAACACAAATAATTGATACTTTATTTAAAACAGGGGTTAAGTATACGGCGGATCGACCGATATATATAACATGAAGTTCAAAGCTGAAGTAGCGTACGGCGGAGGCGGAGGACGACATAACCGACATAGATACCTAATAACGTTCACAAGGATGTGGACAGCACATATTTCAAGGAGGAAAAGACAATGGTAGTACAGCACAACTTAACAGCAATGAATTCCAACAGGATGCTTGGCATCACACAGGGAGCACAGGCGAAGTCATCAGAGAAGCTCTCATCCGGTTACAAGATCAACCGTGCAGCAGATGACGCAGCTGGCCTCTCCATCAGTGAGAAGATGAGGAAGCAGATCCGCGGACTCACACAGGCATCAGCAAAC
>JAEEGO010000213.1 GCA_016280355.1 Lachnospiraceae bacterium
GGAATCAGAGTCCATGTATGATCTGCAGGTATATGATTATATAGTGCTGGACGGAGACGGGGTCAATGACAGTGATTTCGTGACCGATACCGATCTGAAGAACGGAAAGAAGGAAAACCAATGATAAAAGAGAATCTCAAGGAAGTGGAAGCTAATATCTGTGCGGCATGTGAGAGAGCGGGCAGGGATCGGAGCGAGGTGACGCTGATAGCTGTGAGCAAAACGAAGCCCATAGAAGACCTTATGCAGGCATATGATGCCGGGATAAGGGTATTCGGCGAGAATAAGGTGCAGGAGCTTGTAGGCAAGATGGATCAGATGCCGAAGGATATACACTGGCATATGATAGGCCACCTGCAGAAGAATAAGGTAAAGTATATCGTCGGCCGCGTGGATCTGATCCACGGAGTGGACAATGAAGAACTCGCGCAGGAGATAAACAAGCGCGCCGAGAAGGCGGGCGTAGTACAGGATATCCTCATAGAGGTAAATATCGCATCTGAGGATACCAAATTCGGAGTGGAACCCGATAAGGTAAAAGACTTTTATGTCAATATACAAAAACTCCCTTATGTAAACGTGCGTGGACTGATGTGCATAGCACCAAATGTTGACCTTCCTGAAAAAAATAGACAACATTTTGTAAATTTACATAAAATTTATGTTGACATAATGGATTATATGGGGCATAATAATCGGGTAGATGTTATGTCAATGGGAATGACCGGGGATTATCAGGTTGCCATCGAAGAAGGAGCTACGATGGTGCGCGTGGGTACCGGGATATTCGGAACCAGAAACTAAAACAGGGAGGGTTTATTAAAAATGGGAGTAGTTGATAAGTTCCTCAGATCAATGCAGTTCTCCGACGAAGATTATGAAGATGATTTCGAAGAGGATGATGATGAGGTAATAGAGCCCAGAAGAAGCAGCAGATTCAGTGCTGCAGACGATGATGAAGAGTATAAGCCTCGCAGATCAAAGATCATGCAGATGCCTTCATCAAGGAAAAGCGGAAGAGGGGGAGCGTTTTCATCCGGAATGGGAGTATGCGTGGTCAAGCCTACTTCAGTAGAGGATGGACAGGTCATTATAGATACATTGCTCGACAACAGGACTGTGGTAGTCAATCTCGAGGGCATCACCACTGATACAGCCCAGAGGATCATGGATATCACATTTGGTGCGAATGTCGCACTCGACGGTCACCTGCAGCAGATTTCAAGGAATATCTTTATAGTAACACCCAGAAGTGTGGCTATATCCGGAGATCTGCAGGAAGCTATCGGAGGCGGTCAGGTAGACATGTTTGGTATTGCCAAGTAAGGTATATCATAAGGTTTGAAGTGAGGAAAGCTGCGGTCAAAGCCGCAGCTTTCTTCAAGTAAAGAACAGATGAACAGGATAAGAGTAAGAACGGAAGAAGATAAGGGATATGACATAGCGTTTGAGCATGATTTCAATGCTCTGCCGGGTATGCTTACAGAACTCGGGTATAAAAAAAGACGCATATGCATCATTTCCGATACCAATGTATATAAGCTGTACGGAGATGAGCTTTCAAAGGTTCTGTCGGATGTTTCTTCAGATGTGAACAGCATCGTCTTTGAAGCGGGTGAAGAGAATAAGACACTCGATACCGTAAAAGACATATACAGGAAGCTGATAGGCTTTCATCTGGATCGGAAGGATCTGATAGTCGCTCTCGGCGGAGGAGTCGTAGGAGATGTATCGGGTTATGCTGCGGCCACTTATCTTCGGGGCATAGACTTCGTACAGGTACCCACCACGCTCCTTGCGTGTACGGATTCGTCCATAGGCGGCAAGACGGGCGTTGATTTTGATGAATTCAAGAACATGGTGGGAGCCTTTCATATGCCGAAGCTTGTCTATATGAATCTGTCCACTCTTCAGTCTCTTTCTGCAAGAGAGTTTGCTTCAGGCATGGGTGAGGTCCTGAAACACGGTCTTATCAAGGATGCCTCCTATTATGAGTGGCTTATCAATCATTTCAGTGAGATAAACGACAGAGAGCTTGATGTACTTGAGCATATGATACAGAGGTCTTGCGAGATAAAGCGTGACGTTGTAGAGAACGATCCCAAAGAGCAGGGAGAGAGGGCTTTGCTCAATTTCGGTCACACCATAGGCCATGCGATAGAAAAATATATGGACTTTTCTCTTAAGCACGGCGAATGTGTGGCTCTGGGCATGATAGCTGCCTGCTATATCTCGTATAAGCGTGAACAGCTTTCCACTGAAGAGTTCTATGAGATAAGGGATATGTTCATGCCGTTTTTCCTTCCGATCACGCTCGATGATGATGCGGATGCGAAAAAGATACTTGAATACACTAAATCCGATAAGAAGATGCAGGCAGGAAGGATAAGGTTTATCCTTCTAAAGGACGTAGGTAAGGCTTATATTGATACTACAGTGACGGATGAAGAGATGCTTGCCGGGATAGGCCAGCTAATAATCAATGATGAAGGTGAGTAATGGGAAAAGCTAAAAGAATTGTTTTCTTTTTCATAGATATGGTTATTATGGCGGCTCTGGTTTTCCTTGACAGGATCACGAAGGAGCTTGCAGTGGACAATCTGAAGGACAAGCCGCCGTACAAGCTTATACCGGATGTTTTCGAGTTCAGATATCTTGAAAACAGGGGAGCGGCTTTTGGCATGCTTCAGGATAAAAGGATCTTTTTCATAGTCGTAGGAGCCATTTTCCTTCTGATAATCCTTTATTTTCTGATCAGGCTTCCCGCGACAAAAAAGTATCATCTGCTCAGATTCTGTCTTGTGACCATAGGAGCCGGAGCGATAGGAAATCTTTACGACAGGATAATGCTTGGCTATGTCATAGATTTCCTGTATTTCATCTATATCGATTTCCCGATCTTCAATGTGGCGGATATATACGTGACTGTATCTGCCGCGATGCTCGTGATACTCTTCCTTTTTATTTATAAGGACGATGATCTTGACATGAAGAAGGCCAACAGGGTAAAGGTACATTCTTCCATGCTGAGACAGGAAGATGCCGACAGAAATAAAGAGAAGAATGCCAAGAATGACAGAGGGCTCGATGACATCTGAAGCCGGAGATCTCAGCTTTGTCGTAACTGATGAGCTTGAAGGACTGAGGCTTGATAAGGGTATAGCCGAATATTACGAGGATATATCCAGATCCAGGATAAACGGACTTATAAAGGACGGCGGCGTAAGAGTAAACGGAAGTACTGCCAAGGCATCCTACAGACTGGAAGCCGGAGATAAGGTGGAGTTTACCCTGCCGGATGCCGGGATACCGGATATCCTGCCGGAAGATATACCTCTTGATATCCTTTATGAAGATGCTAATATGCTCATCGTTAACAAACCCAAAGGGATGGTAGTACATCCGGCAGCCGGACATTACACGGGGACTCTTGTAAATGCTCTGATGTATCACTGCAATGATCTGTCCGGCATCAATGGCGTGCTTCGTCCTGGTATCGTACACAGGATAGATAAAGACACCACGGGATCACTCATAGTCTGTAAGAATGACAACGCGCATAAGTATGTGGCGGAGCTTTTAAAAGACCACAATATCGACCGCAGATACCGCGCGATAGTCCACGGCAGGCTGAACGACGAAGAAGGATGCGTCGATATGCCCATAGGAAGGGACAGACGCGACAGGAAAAAGATGGCTGTCGATCCGATGGGGAAGAGAGCGGTAACACACTACAGGGTGATCGAGCGCTTCAGCGAATATACTTATGTGGAATGTATACTTGAGACCGGCAGGACACATCAGATAAGGGTGCATATGAACCATATAGGGCATCCGGTACTGGGCGATGAGGTGTACGGCGTAAGGAAATCAAAGTTTCACACCGAGGGACAGACGCTTCATGCGTATTTTATCGGGATGGACAGACCCGGTGATCGTGAGCATATAGAGGTAGTGGCTCCGCTTCCCGGATACTTTGAGGATCTTTTGAAAAAGATAGCGAAATAAGATACAATCAAAGTGTGTTCTGTTTGCACAAAAGGAGGTATATATGAATTCAGTCATAACCATTGGAAGACAGTTCGGTTCCGGCGGACGTGAGATAGCCCAGAAGGTCGCTGCCGAGTTTGGCATCAAATGCTATGACAAGGAGCTTCTCGCAAGGGCTGCCAAGGATTCCGGTCTCTGTGAGGAAGTCTTCGAGCATCATGATGAGATCCCCACGAATTCGTTCCTCTACAATCTCGTAATGGATACATACTCATTCGGCTACAATTCATCTGCTTATGTGGATATGCCGGTGTCACACAAGGTTTTCCTGGCACAGTTTGATACGATAAAGAAGCTTGCTGACGAAGAACCCTGCATCATAGTGGGCAGATGCGCAGATTACGCGCTTCAGGGGAGAGACAATCTGATAAGGATATTCATATCCGGAGATGAGGATGTCAAGATAAAGCACGTTATGGAGAGGTTTGACATCACAGAGCAGCAGGCTAAGGAGATGTGCGTAAAGAAAGACAAGCAGCGCCGCAGCTATTATGATTATTATTCTTCCAGGAAATGGGGAAATGTTAATACATATGACCTGGCTGTTAATTCATCTGTACTCGGAATTGACGGGACCGCAGAACTCATCATCCAGTATGTGAATGATGTGGAGAAGAAGAGAGCTTGAAGTACAAAGACCAGAAAGAGAATGAGGCCAGACTTAAGGCCGACGCGATATCAAAAGAACTGCCGAGCTTTGTGAGGCAGTTCTTTATGCAGGAGGAGAATCATCTGGCCGGGATGACTCTGTATTCTTATGCTTCGCAGCTTCGTACTTTTTTTGAGTATCTGCAAGAGAGTAATCCATACTTTGCAAAGAAGGAGCTTTTCCAGATAACGACGGATGATATGAATGCGCTGACTGATGCGGATATAGCTGAATTCCTTCATGATCTTCGAATGCCGAAAAAGAGGAAGAGCAATGTCGGAGAGTCAGTATGTTCGGAGACGACCATCATGCACTATATGGTGACTCTGAACAGACTTTTCAATTATCTTGCGGCACACAGATATATAAAGGCAAATCCCGTGGAGCTAATCAAAAGGGGCAGGGTCAAGAAAAAAGAGATAATCTACCTGGAGCGGGATGAAAAGCAGGATCTCTTAAAGACCGTGGCAACGGGTGAAAATCTTACAAAGAACCAGCTTAAACATCATGATATTAAGACTTCAAAGCGTGATACTGCCATCTGTACGATATTTCTTGATACGGGTATCCGGGTGTCCGAGCTTGTAGGAATGAATCTGAACGATATCAATTTCACCAAGCACGGGATAAGGGTATTCAGGAAGGGCGGAAATTTTGACACTGTGTATATGAGTGACAGTGCCGAAGCCATACTGGCGGATTACCTTGAAAACGGAAGACCGTATTACAAGCCGGCTGAGAAGGAAGAAGCGGTCTTTCTTAACCGTTCCGGGGAGCGTATCAGCGTGAGGTCCATACAGAAGCTTGTGAAAAAATATATGCTTTCGTCGGTGCCTGACAAGGCTGACAAGATAACGCCGCACAAGCTGCGTACCACGTTTGCTGAAAATATGCTCTTAAAGACCGGTGATGTGGAAAAGGTACAGAAGCTTATGGGACATTCGGCTATTTCGAGTACGATGCATTACGTCACGAGTACTGAGGAAGCAATAGAAGCTGTACGCAATCTTTCACAGGACTGACCGGATCAATCCTTCTTTGCTGCGGGAAGCAGCATGGAGCCGCAGTATCCGCATATCACTGAAACCGTCCTTGTAGCATATACAGAGGTTTTGCCGCAGCCCGAGCAGGTAAGGCGTTTTAAGGTGGAACCCTTTGAGGCTGATCTTTCGCGGTGATATTCAAATTTCCTGACCTTCAGCCTGGCTGCATAGGCTCTTGCCTTATCATCAAGTTTTGTTTCACTCCATCCGAACGAGGGAGTACGGCTTACGTCAAGACCGTGATCCTCGGCGACCTTTTTGAAGTGCTTGTTGTGGTATCGTCCTTTATTCGTACAGTCAGTGACGTTATTTATGTTGTTGTACAGATGACACTGCTCGTGGAGAATGGCAGCACATATCTCATCGGGTGTACGGTCTAATGTATAGGCACTGATGCTCAGCTCGTATTTACCGCTCCCGTCCTCGGAGCGCCATGCATGCCATCCGGTAGTGTGACTGTGCGAACGGCTGGCTCCGGTGAAGGTGATGATGACCTCCGGCAGTTCGTCGTTCCAGAAATGGTGGTTGAAACGGTCGTAGATCCGTGTCAGTTCGGCTTCATATTCCTTTGCGTTTTTGATCGATTCCATGTATTTCTCCTTGAGTGAAACAACAGAGGGGTAAATGTTATTTTAAGTTTTATGTGTTGAAAAATCAATTATTATACAAAATGAACGACCTCGCAATAAGATAAAGATTGAAATCATCGGCATTGAATATACTAAAATAAGATTAAAGTGTTGAAATAACACATGTATCGCGAGTGAGGAGGGGAGTACATGATACAATGTTGCTGAATATACGATACAAATTCTTATAAAAATAAGATTAGAGTGTTGAGTAAATGGGATGCGCAAGAGTATACGTCGTATTGCTTCAGACTGATTCAGAAAATCTCTTGTCTTAGAATGCTTGAAATAAGAATAAAGTGTTGATAATGAGAAGAATTATTACATATATAGCGAAGGGATGTATTGACATCAGATGAGGTAAGACACATAATAAGGAAAAAATTCAGGAAGGTTAAGGAAATGGCAACACCGTACAATCACAATGAAATAGAGGAAAAATGGACTAAGAGATGGGAAGAAAAGCCCATAAATATAGATGACGGTAAGAAACCCAAATATTACTGTCTGGATATGTTCCCATATCCTTCGGGTAACGGTCTCCACGTAGGACACTGGAGAGGCTATGTGATATCCGATGTCTGGAGCAGATACAAGGTGATGAACGGACACTATGTCATACATCCCATGGGATGGGACGCTTTCGGACTTCCTGCAGAGAACTACGCCATAAAGACAGGCAAGCAGCCCGCACTTTCAACTGCGGAAAACGTTGCCAACATCAAGAGGCAGATAAAGCAGATAGCTGCCATATATGACTGGGATATGGAGCTCAATACCACCGATCCCAATTTCTTCAAGTGGACACAGTGGATATTCGAAAAGCTCTATGAAAAAGGACTTGCTTACGAGAAGGAGATGCCGATCAACTGGTGTCCTTCCTGTAAGACGGGACTTGCCAACGAGGAGGTAGTAGACGGCAAGTGCGAGCGCTGCGGTGCTCCCGTTACAAAGAAGGATCTGAAGCAGTGGATGCTGAAGATCACCGAGTATGCCGACAGACTGCTGGATGACCTCGATAAGCTTGACTGGCCCGAAAAGGTCAAGAAGATGCAGACAGAGTGGATAGGAAGATCTTACGGTGCAGAGGTTGATTTCCCTGTCGAAGGAAGAGAAGAGAAGATCACCGTATATACCACAAGACCAGACACTCTTTACGGCGCGACCTTCATGGTACTCGCTCCCGAGCATGAGATGGCAGCATCCCTTGCTACAGATGAGACAAGAAAAGCAGTTGATGACTATATCACATATGCCGCAAACAAGAGCAATGTGGATCGTCTGCAGAATAAGGAAAAGACCGGTGTATTCACCGGCACATATGCGATCAATCCGCTGAACGGGGCCAAGGTACCCATCTGGCTGTCTGACTATGTACTTGCAGATTACGGTACGGGAGCCATCATGTGCGTGCCGGCTCATGACGACAGAGACTTCGAGTTTGCAAAGAAATTCGATATACCCATCATACAGGTCATAGCCAAAGATGGCAAAGAGATCGAGAACATGACCGAGGCATATACCGATGCCGCAGGTACCATGATAAATTCCGGCGAGTGGAACGGCATGGAGTCTGCAGTGCTTAAGAAGGAAGCACCGCACATCATAGAGGAGAAAGGTATAGGTCATGCCAAGAAGAACTTCAAGATAAGAGACTGGGTATTCTCAAGACAGAGATACTGGGGAGAGCCCATACCCATCATACACTGCCCGGACTGCGGAGAGGTGCTCGTGCCTGAAGAAGAGCTGCCTCTGACACTGCCCGAGGTTGAGCATTATGAGCCTACCGGCACAGGAGAGTCACCTCTTGCAGCTATAGATGAGTGGGTGAACTGCAAGTGCCCCAAGTGCGGTAAGGATGCAAAGCGCGAGACCAATACCATGCCCCAGTGGGCAGGATCATCATGGTACTTCCTGCGCTATGTGGATGTGAACAACGATAAGGAACTCGTATCCAAGGATAAGGCTGACAAGTTTCTTCCTGTAGATATGTACATTGGAGGCGTGGAGCATGCGGTGCTTCATCTGCTGTATTCGAGATTCTGGACCAAGTTCCTCTATGACATAGGAGTGATCGGCTTTGATGAGCCCTTCCAGAAGCTCTTCAACCAGGGTATGATCACCGGCAAGAACGGTATCAAGATGAGTAAATCAAAGGGCAATGTAGTCTCTCCCGATGATCTTGTGCGTGATTACGGCTGCGATTCTCTGAGGATGTATGAGCTCTTCGTTGGACCGCCTGAGCTTGACTCAGAGTGGGACGACAGAGGCATAGACGGCGTATATCGTTTCCTTGCGAAGTTCTGGAACATGGTGCAGGATAATAAGGACAGGGACGTCGCTGAGACAGCCGAGCTTATTAAGATAAGACATCAGCTCATCGATACGATAAGCCAGAGGCTTGAATCATTCTCTTTGAACACCGTCATCTCAGGCTTCATGGAGTTTAACAATAAGCTCACAAAGCTTGACGGGGTGGATAAGAAGACACTCGAGACCTATGTGACACTGCTCGCACCCTTCGCTCCGCATATGGCAGAAGAGCTCTGGGAGCAGCTCGGACATGACAGTTCGGTGTTTGCGCAGAGCTGGCCTGTAGCTGACAAGGAGGCCATGAAGGAAGATACGGTCGAGATCGGAGTACAGGTAAACGGCAAGGTGAGAGGCACGGTGGAGATAGCTGTGGATGCCGCAAAGGACGAAGCTCTCTCAGCTGCTAAGAAAGCCGTGGCAGACAAGATAGAGGGTAAGGACATAGTAAAGGAAATATACGTACCGGGGAAGATAATAAATATAGTTGTTAAATAGATGCAGATATGAGCGATACAAACGATAAAAGAAACAGCGTGAAAGACATGACCATGGGATCTCCTCTGAGACTCATGGTCTCTTTCGCTGTGCCGCTGCTTCTCGGCAATCTCTTCCAGCAGATGTACAACATGGCGGATGCTGCCATAGTGGGTCGTTATCTGGGACCGGATGCCCTTGCAGGAGTGGGAGCTTCCAGCTCCGTGCAGTTCCTTGTGATAGGCTTCTGCCTCGGAGTATGCTCGGGATTTGGCATACCTGTGGCTCAGCGCTTCGGAGCAAAGAACATGTCCGACATGAGAAGATTTGTGTATCATGCGCTCATACTTACAGCCGGGCTCTCGGCAGTACTTACAACGGTGACGGCGATCTTTACTCCGCAGATACTGCACATATTGAATACTCCCGACAATATCTACAGACAGGCCTACGATTATCTGTTTGTGATCTTCCTCGGGATACCTTTTATCATGCTATATAACCTGCTGTCGTCAATACTCAGGGCTGTTGGCAATTCAAGGACACCGTTCATCTTCCTTGTGATATCCACCATACTGAACATCGCACTGGATATCATCTTCATCATCGTATTCGATATGGGCGTGCTTGGGGCTTCTGTAGCGACTGTAACGGCACAGGCTGTGTCCGGTATACTCTGCGGTATTGTGATACTAAAGAAATACGAGCTTCTTTGGATAAAGAAAGAGGAGAGGGAACTCGACAGAGGACACTTTATGAAGCTTGTGACTATGGGTGTCCCGATGGGACTGCAGTTTTCGGTAACGGCTGTCGGCTCCATGGTGATGCAGGCAGCAAACAACAGTCTGGGATCAGTATATGTGTCGGGCTTTACCGCCGGTATGAAGATAAAGCAGCTTGCCATGTGTCCGTTTGATGCACTTGCCAATGCAGTTGCGACATTCGCGGGTCAGAATTACGGAGCGGGTAAATTAAAGAGGATAAAGATCGGACTCTGGGAGGGTATCGCCATGGGAGTTGGTTACGGTATCCTGATCGGAGTAGTGCTTTTCTTCTTCGGAAGGAGCATGTCTATTATGTTCGTTGATGCTTCCGAAACAGCAGTTTTGGATGCGGCAGGACTGTACCTTGCAAGGCTCGGGCTTTTCTATTGGGCTCTCGGGATACTCAATGTATCAAGGATGATGACGCAGGGGCTTGGTTTTGCGGGAAGGACAATATTCTCGGGACTTACGGAGATGATCGCCCGTATAGTTATGGCTTTTGTCTTTGTGCCGAAGTACGGCTTCGATGCGATCACCTGGTCGGATCAGGTGGCATGGGTATCGGGCATCTTTTATATACTGCCGACCTGTCTCATCTGCATCAATATAGTCGGCAAGAAGCTTTCAGGCATGGATACGCTTGAGGCGGTTGAGAGCCTGAAGAAAGAGGGCGCGTAGAGCATGGACAATTCGGAAAGATTCTTCTGTAACAGAGAGTGCAGGTATTTCCCCTGCCACAAGGGCATTCCGGAAGAGGATTTCAACTGTCTTTTCTGCTACTGTCCGCTCTATTTCCTGGGTGAAGAGTGCGGAGGAGACTATATCATGAAGAACGGAGTCAAGTCGTGCATCAACTGCCTTCGCCCGCATCGTCCCGACAGCTTCTCTGAGATCAACAGTATCCTGAAACAGCATATCTAGGACAGAATGCCCTGTCTTTTGCATTATATCTTCTGAGAAAAAATACGTAATTCTTCGCAATAAATCCAATTTCGTGGTATATTAGTTAGGTTATGGAAAACAGATTATTACATACGCCTGAAGGCGTCAGAGACGTATACGGAGACGATTATGAGCGCAAGCTCAGACTGCAGCTTGAATTCCTGCAGATACTCCGCAACTACGGTTACAAGGAGATAGACACTCCGAGCTTTGAATACTTCGATGTGTATTCGGGAGAGGTCGGCACCACACCGTCGGGAGAGCTGTACAAGTTCTTCGATAAGGACAATAACACACTGGTGCTCCGCCCGGACTTCACACCCGGAGTGGCGCGGGCTGCCGCAAAGTACTTCATAGAAGAGAACAGCCGTGTAAAACTGTCATATTCGGGGAATGTCTTCTCAAATGCGAGATCCCTGTCCGGTAAGCTAAAGGAGAATACCGAGCTTGGTGCCGAGTACATGGGAGACGGTTCGGTAGAAGCCGACGGTGAGATGATAGCCATGGCCGTTGAGCTTTTGAAGTCTGCAGGGCTTAAAGACTTCCAGATCTGTATCGGAAACGCAGGTTACTTCAAGGGACTGTGTGACGAGACCGGTATAGACGATGAGCTCGAGATGAATCTGCGGGATGAGATAGGCAACAAGAACCAGTTCGCAGCCGAGAACCTGCTTAAAGGTACTGATTATCCCTCATCACAGGTAGACAAGATACTCCGTTGCGTAGAGCTCTTCGGAGATGTTTCTGTGCTCGACAGGGCACTCGTCGGCATAGTGAATGAAAGGTCCAAGGCTGCGATCGAAAGACTCAGGGCCATATATGAAGAGGCAGAAGGCCGCGGCATACAGAAGTATCTGACATTTGATCTGTCGATGCTCTCCAAATACAACTATTACACAGGCATGATCTTCAGGGCATATACGTCCTCTCTGGGAGATGCGATCTTAAAGGGCGGAAGATACGACAATCTGCTCTCAAAGTTCGGGCATGATGCACCGGCTCTTGGATTTACGCTCTCACTGGATGACATCGTGACTGCACTTAAGGAAGAAGAGAGCGGAAGCAAGTCAGACCACAGCGGATATCTGACCTTTGCTTTGACCAAGGGGAGACTAGCCGAGAAGACCATGGCGCTTCTTGAAGAGATAGGCATTTCGGTAGAAGAGATGCAGGATAAATCTTCGAGAAAGCTGATATTTACTGATGAGAAGAATAAGATGCGATTCTTCCTTGCAAAAGGTCCCGACGTACCTACATATGTGGAGCACGGTGCTGCAGATATCGGTGTCGTGGGCGAGGACACCATACTTGAGGAGGGACGCAAGATATACGAGGTGCTTGATCTCGGCTTCGGTAAGTGCAGGATGTGCATAGCGGGTCCTGAAAGTGCCGGGGAACTGCTCAAGCACAGGGAAATGATAAGGGTAGCCACCAAGTATCCGGAGATCACAAGGGACTACTTCCAGAATGTGAAGCATCAGACAGTTGATATCATCAAGCTTAACGGATCCATAGAGCTCGCTCCTATAGTAGGTCTTGCCGATGTGATATGCGACATAGTGGAGACCGGCAGTACGCTTCGTGAGAACGGTCTTGTGGTACTCGAAGAGGTAGTGCCGCTTTCAGCGAGAGTCGTGATCAATCCGGTATCCATGAGGATACATGCAGACAGGATCACGAAGCTTATAAAGGCATTAAGGGAAAAGACGGAAGAATGAAGATAGTAAAACTTAACAGCGAGACAAAAAAAGATATACTCGCTACTCTTTTAAAACGCAGCACCAACGATTACGGTGAGATAGAAGACCGTGTACAGGCTATCATAGACAATGTCCGAAAGAACGGTGACAGCGCGATCTTTGATTATGCGAAGCAGTTTGACAGATGTGATCTGAATAAAGACAACTTCATGGTGACACCGGAAGAGATAGAAGAGGGTGCGAAGCTCATAGATCCAAATCTCTATGCGGTCATGGAGAGAGCCTTTGAAAACATCAGATCATATCATGAAAAGCAGGTAAGACAGAGCTTTTTTACTACACGTGAAGACGGCTCGGTGCTTGGACAGCGGATCACTCCGATATCAAAAGCCGGAGTGTATGTGCCGGGCGGTAAGGCAGCTTATCCTTCGACGGTTCTCATGAACATCACCCCTGCGCTATGCGCCGGAGTGCCGGAGATCATCATGTGTACACCTGCAGGAAGCGACGGAAAGGTGACCCCGGTCGTGCTTGCAGCTGCGAAGATAACCGGAGTAAAGAAGATATACAAGACCGGAGGAGCCCAGGCAATAGCGGCTATGGCATACGGTACGGATATGATACCCAAGGTGGACAAGATAGTGGGTCCCGGAAACATATACGTGGCTCTCGCAAAAAGAGCAGTATACGGGCATGTATCCATAGACTCCGTGGCAGGACCTTCCGAGGTGATGGTACTTGCTGATGAGACAGCCAATCCCCGATATGTGGCTGCGGATCTTTTGAGTCAGGCCGAGCATGATGAGATGGCATCGTCGATACTTGTGACCACATCGAGGGAACTTGCAGAGAAGGTAAGTGAAGAGATAGATGCGATGGTTCCCGGGCTTTCAAGAAAAGAGATCATAGAAAAATCCCTTGAAAACTATGGATATGCTCTGGTGGCCGACACCATGGAGGA
>JAEEGO010000214.1 GCA_016280355.1 Lachnospiraceae bacterium
CTGGATTATCCGAAGGTTGCTTTCTTTCGTGTATTTAACGGTGAGCAGGTAGAGGATTTCCCGGCATTTGAACCGGCTGCGGATGATCTGGAGAAGACAGACATCAGCATCATGGGAGACCGGCTCATGGAAACCAGTGAATGCCCGGTCGAACTCCTGGCACAGGAAAGGGCATTCTATTCACCCATGCAGGATAAGATCGTTCTGCCGCTTCGGAGCCAGTTCAAGGATGAAGTAAGCTTTGTCAAAACTCTCCTGCATGAGATGAGCCACAGCAGCGGAGCGCCCGGAAGGCTGAACAGGGATATGGGAGGAAGCTTCGGATCGGATAGCTATGCGAAGGAAGAACTGCGCGCAGAAATCGGCTCTTTGTTCACCGGTTTTGACCTGGGACTCAAACTGAATGCCGAGCACTATGAAGATCATTCCGATTACCTGAGATCCTGGATCAGCGTACTGAAAGATGACTATAACGAACTTTTCCGTGCCTGTGCTGATGCTGAGAAGATCTCGGAGAGGCTGGTGGCAAATTACTGCAGGAAATATGAACTGGAGAGGGATATACCAGGACATTTACCATATCAGCCTGAGCAGCAAACACTGTGCAAAGCAGAGCCAGGAAAGACTCTTTGAGATCCAAGGCGGCAAGGCAATCAAGCAGATATCAAGCAGGCAATTTGACCAAAACGTTTTTTGCTTCGGATGGACAGATTTGGGACTTTAATTTATGTAAGGTGTCAGTATCAGGAGAGATAGCTTCAGTAACTTGAGTTAATGGTTTCAAAAGGAGTGCTCTTATGCTGACCGTACTGTTGTGTGCTTTGTTTTTCTGGATGATATGGAAAATGCTGGTTCTAGGAATTAGAGCAGCGTGGGGACTCACCAGATTATTATGTATAATACTTCTTCTAGGGCTTGCATTGTTTGGAATCCTAACAACCTTTTGGACTTCATCGTGTTTTGCCGACTTATCCGTATTTCCCAGCCTTATATGTGGTTCCTGTTCGTCAGGCCAAGGGTTTGCCTACAGCTTCCTTCAGATTCCACCTCACGATGGACACCCTTGCTGTTCAACTATGTACATCGTCGTTGCCTACGCGTACTCGGGACTTTCACCCGTTAGAGCGCGCCCATGGCGCGCATACCAAGAAAAGGCGTGACCAAAGCCACGCCTTCCCATTCTTAAATTCTTAAACATTACTGTCTTATGACGCTCCCAGCTTGCAGGAGCTTCTTTTATGTACCTGTACTTTTCACATTACCGGGATAACCGGATAATCCGGTATTAGCTGAACAAGCGATCAGCTCCTGTAATCGGCGTTTATACTTACATACTCATGAGTGAGATCGCAGCCCCAGGCCGTAGCCTCAGCGGAACCCTCTCTCATATCGATAGTTATTATTACTTCCTCATGCTTAAGAAGAGCAGTAGCCTCTTCCTCAGAATACGCTACGGCAGAGCCGTCATGATATACCTGTATGCGCTCGCACCCCTCTGCATCAAAATACACATCAAGCGCATTCGGATCGAACTTCGCTCCCGAATACCCCATGGCGCATAAGATCCTTCCCCAGTTGGCATCATTGCCGTACATCGCAGCCTTCAGCAGACTGGAGGTTATGACAGACTTTGAGAGTATCTTTGCTTTTTCCTTACTCTCTGCGTTGATCACATGGCAGGTGATAAGCTTCGTAGCACCCTCACCGTCACCGGCAAGTTTTTTCGACAGATCCCTTGTCACATAGAAGAGAGCTTCCCTGAAAGCCTCATAGTCCTCTCCTTCCGCTACTATCTCCTCATTACCGGCTTCCCCGTTCGCAAGTAGCAGCAGCGTATCATTTGTGGAGGTATCCCCGTCCACCGATATCATGTTGAAGGTGTCGGCTACCACATCCGACAGAGCCTTCTGCATCAGCTCTTTTGAGATATTTATATCACTTGTTATATATACAAGCATCGTGCACATATTGGGATGGATCATGCCTGAGCCCTTAGCCATACCGCCAAGCCTCACTGTCTTACCTCCGACAGTAAATTCCACTGCACATTCCTTCGGGTGCGTGTCGGTAGTCATTATGGCTGTAGCTGCCGTATGAGCCGCCTCTCTTGTATCCTCAAGGCATCCGGCAAGCTTCTCTACTCCGCCAAGTATCGCAGTCATGTTAAGCTGCGGTCCTATGACTCCCGTAGACCCCACGAGCACCTCATCCTTATCTATAGCAAGAAGGCCTGCCGCTTTCTCAGCTGTCTCCTCGCAAAGCCTCAGACCCTCTTTGCCCGTACCTGCATTTGCTATGCCGGTATTTACGACTATGGCATGTACGCAGCCGTTTCCTTCGCGTACTATCCTGCTGTCCCAGAGCACAGGCGCTGCCTTGAAGACATTGCTTGTGAAAGTACCTGCCGTCCTGCAGGGCTTTTCCGAATAAACCATGGCCATATCCAGACGGTCCGCATATTTCACTCCCGCCTTGACTCCTGCTGCCTTATATCCCTTTGCGGCTGTCACGCCTCCGTCTATTACCTTCATCTCATCCTCCCTGCCCGGATGCCGTGTCGGGCAAACCCTCTGTAACTGTTACTTTATCCTTCCTTCAGGCTGTCAAACTTCGCCTTCATTGTGGGATTGTCCTTTGTCAGTTTCTTGATCGTGACATCCTCCACCTTATTTGTAGCTATACGCAGCTGCTTATCCGATCCAAGCAGTTCGCTCTTTACCTTTTCCAGATGCTGTATGGTCTTGTCTATCTCATCTATGGCCTTGTCGAAATGATTGTGCGCCAGATCATAGTTCCTGCCGAAATCATTCTTGAACTTTATGAGCGACTCCTCGAAGTTTGTTATATCAATATCCTGATTTCTGACCGCAGCGAGCTCCTGCTTGTATTCCAGAGCATTCAGTGCGGCGTTTCTGAGCAGCGTGATGATGGGGATGAAGCACTGCGGACGTACCACGTACATCTTTTCATACTTATACGACACATCGACGATACCTGCGTTGTACAGCTCACTGTCGGCTTCAAGCATCGAAACGAGCACGGCATATTCGCAGTTCTTCTCTCTCCTGTCCTTATCGAGTTCCTTGAAATAGTCTTCATTCTTATGCTTGGTAGCCGTAGTATCGTTCTCGTTTTTCATCTCGAACATGATGGAGACTATCTCATTATCATACTCGTCCGTTTCGCGGAAGATATAATCCCCCTTGCTTCCGGTACGGGCATCATTGTCCTTTTCAAAGTAAGCATTACGAAAGGCCGTCGCTCTTATCTGATTGAACTGGATCTCACAGTGCTGCTCCAGTGTCTCTCCGACCATCTTGGTAGACATCCTGGTCTTCAGATCCTTGTAAAACTCGATCTGTGCATCCTTCTCGGCAAGCAGGACCTTGGTGTTCTCCTTTACATTGATGAGGTCCTTCTCAAGGTCGTGGGTCTTGTCCTCGGCCTCCTTCACAGCCTCCATGACAGCTATCTGCTTCTTGTCCTCGCTGCTGTCAAGAGCCGCCTGAAGCTTAAGTATCTTTGCTTCAAGCTCTGTCTTCTCATCCTCAAGCTTCTGCACATCCTCGGAAAGCCGTGCGAGCTTCTTCTCATGCTCGTCGCTCTTCTTTGCCTCTGCCTCGGCAAGCTTCGCCTGAAGCTCAAGTCCGTGCTCTCTGTCCAGATGCTCCTTAAGCTCATCGACCCTGCCCTGAAGGTCGCGCTCAAACTCCGCATCACGTATCTGTTTTACTATGGAACTGAGTTCCGTATCATCCACCGTGAAAGCCTGTCCACAGTGGGGACATTTCAGTTCTGCCATCTGCCTGCTCCGTCAGTTTTATTCGTTAAACTTCACTATATTTTCAGTATTTAGCGTAAAGTCGTAGTAGTTGAGGTCTTCCCTCTCCGTCCAGCCGATCTCCTTCCAGAAGGCGTTACCCACGTCATTGTGGGTGAAAGCAATGAGAGCGACCTTATTGATCCCCTGCTCCTGCAGTGCCTTCATGCATCTGACCACCATGGACTTGCCTATGCCGCGTTTGCGGTACGGCTCCATCACGCACACATGATAAAGCGTCGCACGTCTTCCGTCATGCCCGCAGAGTATGGCTCCAACTATACGTCCGTCCTCAATAGCCACGGTCGAAAGTCCCGGATTTCTCTCAAGAAACTTCTCCACACCCTCCTTCGAGTCATCTATACTCCGTATGGCAAAGCCCTTGATGCTGTGCCACAGTGCGCATACATCCTCATAATCCGAGGGGAGCATCTGCCTTACTTCCATCACGGCACCATGGGTATCATATCTATACCCTCCGCCTCATCAAATCCGAACATCACGTTGAAGTTCTGTACGGCCTGAGATGCAGCGCCCTTTTCCAGATTGTCGAGTGCACCCATCATTATGATATTTCCTGTACGCTCATCTATCTTGAAGTTCACGTCCGTGTAGTTGCTTCCCTCCACGAACCGTGTTTCCGGACACATATCCTTCTTCAGCACACGGATGAATCTCTCATCCTTGTAGTACCTGTCATACACCGCCTTTATTTCCTCATAGGTGTACTTACCTGCCATGCGCGCCGTCTCCGTAGCGAGTATCCCTCTGTGCATGGGTATGAGATGAGGCGTGAACTGCAGCACGACGTTTTCTCCGTAAGCATAGCCGAGCTGCTCCTCTATCTCCGGTGTATGTCTGTGAGTCGTCACCCCGTAAGCCTTGGCCGACTCATTCACCTCACAGAAGAGGTTTGCCACCTTGGCACCTCTGCCGGCTCCGGACACACCCGAGAGCGCATTTATCACAAGAGAATCCTTTTCTATCATATGCTCCTTCATCAGCGGATAGGCCGTCAGTATGGAGCAGGTGGTGAAGCAGCCCGGATTGGCGAGCAGTCTCGCATCCTTTATCTTGTCCCTGTTCACCTCCGTGAGTCCGTATACGGACTCCTTCAAAAGCTCGGGCGAATGATGCTCTATCCCGTACCACTTCTCATATATCTTTACATCCTTGATACGGTAGTCGGCGGACATATCGATGATCCTGCACTTATCCAGCACGTCTGCCTTAAGCTCTCCCTGCAGATAGCCCTGAGGAGTTGCCGTAAAGATCACATCCACATCCCCTGCCATATCGGAAAGGCTTATATCCGTGCACTCTTTTTCTATTACTTCAAAGAGATTTCTGAAAATGTCCTCATAGTTCTGTCCGCAAAAGCTTCTGGATACGAGCCACTTTATCTCCACATCCCTGTGTCCCAGCAGAAGCCTTGCTATCTCAGCTCCGGCATATCCCGTGGACCCTATTATTCCGACTTTTACCGTGTTCTTACTCATATCCCTGCCTTTCATCACATATCTCAAGCATTTATTTCAGTCAGCATCCTACAATAATACTGCTTTTACCGTTCTTTGTTAATACTGTTTGCGTACTTGGCATACGCCTTTGTTATCGCCTTCTTGTCAAACAGGCTGAAACGTATCACCGCACCGTCCGACATCCTGAAGCTCAGTCTTTCGCTCGATGTCACGTGTCCCATATTTATAAAGGTGTTCTTCGAAGTGAAGATAAACGACGTGGGATCGAGTGAATCATAGACGGACAGTATATCCGACATCACGTGGAATGATCTGTCTCCCGTGAGAGCCACCGCTGTATAGTAGCCCTGTTCCACTCCGTACAGTATCTCATCCTTTGTCACATATATCGTGCCGCTGTCGCCCCGAAGCTCCGTCCTCGGAGTCTTGTTCTCATGTACCTGGGTGGCTATGTCCACAAGCCTTGCAAAGTCCTTCTGCCACAGAGGCTTGGGAATAAAAGATATCCCCTCCTCGTCACCGTACTTCTTCCTGTAGTCGATCTTGTCATAATAAAGAACGAGCTTGCCCTCTGCTCCGCGGTGCAGCAGATCCACAGCCACCATCATCCCGTCCCTCGTAGTCTTTGTCACGTCTATCAGGATGAGGTCATACTTAAGAAAATACGGGAGGAGGGCTTCCTCACTCCCGTATGAATCATAGTATATTACTTCTCCGTTTTTTACACGGACATCCCGCTCCCTTGATAAGAGCCTCTCAGACTGTTTCCTGTCAGCGGGATCATCGTCCAGTATGGCGATGAATACAGCCATGCTTTATCAGCTCCTCTTTCTTCTTGCTCTCAGCTTGTCAGCACTTGTCTTTGCAGTGCTCTTAGCCTTGCTTGCAGCCTTCTTTGCGGTAGCTTCAGCCTTCTTTACGGTAGCCTTTGCTTTTGTCTCTGCCTTCTTTACGGTTGCCTTCGCTTTGGTCTCTGCCTTTTTTGCTCCGGCCTTTGCCTTTGCCTCTGCCTTCTTTGCGGTAGCCTTTGCTTTTGTCTCTGCCTTCTTTGCTCCGGCCTTTGCCTTGGTAGCAGCTTCCTTGGCCGTAAGCTTTGCTGTAGTTACAGCCGTAGGAGACTTCCTGTGAGCCTTGCCAGACTTACCCTGCATCTTCAGAGCACGCACCCATGTGGACAGTCCGAAGAGAGTGATAAAGCCTGAAGCATCCTTGTGATCATACAGATCGCCTGTCGTGAAGCTTGCGATATCCTCATCATAGAGCGTATAAGGTGAAGTCTCGCCGGCCTTTATGATATTGCCCTTGTAAAGCCTGAATGTCACATCTCCTGTGACATACTCCTGAGTCGACTTGATGAATGCGACCAGTGCCTCTGCAAGAGGAGTGAACCACTTACCCTCATATATGGTCTGGGCAAGCTCCTCACCTATCTTCCTCTTCACACGCATGGTCTCTCTGTCAAGGATCAGCTCCTCCAGCTGCTCATGTGCCGCATAGAGGATCGTACCGCCGGGTGTCTCATAGACTCCGCGGCTCTTCATGCCGACTACCCTGTTCTCGACTATATCGATGATGCCTATGCCATGCTTGCCACCGAGCACGTTCAGTGTACGGATTACATCCGATACCTTCATCTTCCTGCCGTTGACGGATACCGGTACTCCCTTTTCAAAGTGCATCGTGACATACTCACCCTTTGCAGGTGCCTTCTCGGGTGTCACGCCGAGCACAAGGAGCTTGTTGTAGTTGGGCTCTGATGCCGGATCCTCCAGCTCCAGTCCCTCATGGCTTATATGCCAGATATTCCTGTCCCTGCTGTATGAATTGGAAGCAGAGAAAGGAAGTGTGATGCCGTGTGCTCTTGCATACTCTATCTCTTCCTCGCGGGAGTTCAGAGTCCAGTTGGGATCTCTCCATGCCGCTATGATATCCAGATCAGGTGCGAGAGCCTTGATCCCGAGCTCAAACCTTATCTGGTCATTTCCCTTTCCTGTAGCACCGTGGCAGATCGCTGTAGCGCCCTCTTTCCTTGCCACTTCCACGAGTCTCTTTGCTATGATGGGGCGTGCCATTGATGTGCCGAGCAGGTACTTATTCTCATATACCGCATGTGACTGTACGCAGGGTACGATCACGTCATCGCACATCTCATCCGTAACATCCTCTATATAGAGCTTTGCAGCTCCCGATGCTATAGCCCTCTCCTCGAGTCCGTCGAGCTCATCGCCCTGTCCGCAGTCTATACAGCAGCATATGACCTCGTAATCATAATTCTCCTTGAGCCAGGGTATGATGACTGTGGTGTCCAGTCCGCCTGAGTAAGCCAATACAACCTTTTCTTTCTTTGCCATGATGATATCTCCTTAAATAAAAAATATGATTAGAAGGTTACGATGATCCCGCCGTCAGAAGCATAGAGCGAACTCACTCCCGCGGTATCAAGTATCAGTGTAGCCTTAAACTCAGCCTTTGCAATGAAATCGGAAAGCACCGCAGCCGCCCTTTCATAGCAGTTGCAATGATTGATTATCAGTATCCTGTCCTTTGTATCCTTTATGCCTTCAAGCGACAGCTCCACCATCTTCTTCAGGGCATTCTTTATCCCGCGCTGTATGGATGCGGGCTCTATCACACCGCTCACGCCCTTGCATACCGGCTTGAGGCTCAGCATATTAGCCGCAAAAGCCTTTGTATTGGAGAGCCTTCCGTTTTTCCTGAAGACCTCCAGCGACTCCAGCACGAAGTACGTATTAAGATTTGCTATGAATTCCTCCGTCTCCTCGACTATCTGATCGAAATCCTTGCCCTGCTTATAAAGCTCGTTTACCTTCAGAGCGACCTGGGCTTCTCCGCCCGATGCAGTCATGGAATCAAAGACGTGTATCTTCTTCCCGTCTGTGTGCTCGTCTTCATACAGATCCTTTGCGAGCATGGCTGCATTGTATGAGCCCGATAGAGCAGCCGAGAGCGTCACGACAAACACCCAGTCCTCATCACCTTCATATGCACTCATATACTTCTCGGGAGAAGGGCAGGCGGAACGCGGTACACCCTTCGAGTTCGCCAGAAGGTTCAGGAAGCTCTTCTGATCGAAGCTCTCATCATCCACTACCGTCTGATCATCAACGGTCAGTATAAGCGGAACGTTCACACACTTTACTTCTTTTTTCAGATCCTCCGGGTATTCCAGACAGCTGTCTGCCACCAGTTTAATACTCATCTTTATCCCCTTCACACTGCGGTGCTACCGCAGATATAATACCTGACACTTCTGTGCGGTCCTGTCAAAGACCTCTCTGGCCATGGCATGGTCAGCGAATATATCCATTATGAGCAGCACCGGAGACTCCTTCGGAAATGCCTCATTGATGCGTGCATACTCATGTCCTGCTTCTTCCGTTGCAGCTATTATATACTTTCTAGCCCCTCTCAGTACAGTCAGCTGACTTCTCTCACCGCTCACTCTCTTCTTGAAGTTCTCGAGCGTATCGGAAGCAGCTCCAACCCTGTCGGCGTCCTTAGCCACCTCTTTGATGTTTTCCTTGATGCTGTGGTCCACGTTAAAAGCGTCTTCATACTCCTGACGGCACTCATCCGCAGCCTGTCTCAGCTTATCCAGCTTATTCTCTCTGCTCCTCCTCCATCTGCGTCGCAGATAGAAAAGCACCAGCGAGAACAGCATGAGAAGCAGACCGTCGTATATCGTATCGAATGAGCCGTTCACCGCACCCGGGATCTCAAACCTGAGTACCACTCCGGCAAATATCAGCAGGATACCGCCCACTATACACACTATGGAGAGTATCAGGCTCATGATATGCTGGGTCTTCTTTTTCTGTACAGCCGAAGCCTCATCAAACTTTTCCTCGGCCTCTTCGAGCATCTGCTTCTTCTCTGCCATCACCCTCTCGGATTCGGCCTCCTGTTCCCGAAGAAGCTTCACCTCATTACTCTTATCCATGCAGTATTTCAGATCGCTCTGCAGGTCCAGAAGCTTCTGCTCTTCCTTGTATCTGGCCTCCTCCACCACACGCGTACCGCCTCTGGTGAGTCTGGTCTCTGCCCTGGAGATCGCCTCCAAAGCCTTCTTCGTCACAAACCTGTCTTCCTCGGCACTTATAAGAGACATCAGCAGATTACGATCATGCATGGTGTAGTCATCATAGCTGCTTCCTTCGATGACGGTCGCATTCCTCACATACTGATCCCTTGTAACACCGAGCAGGAAAGCCGGATCGAATCCCACGGGCACACCGCCGGCCGCATTCACAAAGCTCATTGTGTCCATGCTCTCATCCACGGCTCCAAAGCTCCTCGTAATGATGAACTCATTGCCCTGAGCCTGAAAGGTCATGGACCCGCCAAAGGCACCGCCGTCTCTCGGAGCATACAGCCCTCTGACTCTCTGCTGTCCCGAAAGGCCGAAAAGCATTGCCAGCACAAACTCCGTGATCGCGGATCTGTCCCATACCGAACCTATTTCCTTTGTATTCATTCCGGTCGAAAGAAGATAGTCGACGTTTTTCAGATTGCCGAATCCGTCTATATGGATATTGACTATCCTCACTGTATCTCCCCTCCCGAAATGGCTGTAATTCCCACTTTGATTATATCCTTCTTAAGCTCCAGCGATTCATTGCCCTCGCTGACTCTCCTTATGAACCTGTCCCTTAGCGTATTCTCCGATATACCTTCAAGCGTGATATCAAAATCCACCTCGCTGTCATCAACGGATACCGCAAAATACTCCCTGCCAAGGGTCTTCTCTACCACCTTTTCATCTATGATATGCTCAAGGTCCATCCTTCCGATAAGATTGATCCTGACCATGGCCGCACCGTTTATCCCCTTGATAAGGCTCAGCCCGTGGCGGGCATTGTCGGACACCTCATCAGCATTCATAGCACCCGTTACATCTACATCGATATTGTAGCAGAGCCTCTTTCCGCTGCGTACGAACACGGGAGATACCCTGCCTTCGCTTATGTATATCTCCATGAAGCCCTTGTTGCCGCCCTCTTCAAAGGTCAGTGCTTCAAGAGAACCCGGAGCACAGAAATATCCGCCTCCTATGAGATCACCGTGCCTGTATGTCCTCTCCAGACCAAGACCCAGATAAGCTATCCCTCTGTCCTCAAAGCCTCGAAGCTGCGACACTCCCGAAGATATCACTATATTCGTCTGCTTGTCATCGAGCAGCGGAAGCTTTGACGCCTCATATACACCATAGATATCCACATCATCTATCGTGAGCTTCTTGTCCAGCTCGCTGAACAGCCTGAAATTCTCAGGCAGGTTCTTCTCACCCTTAAAGTAAGCCATCTCGTAGGAGTTACCCGGAAGAAGAGCAAACAGTACGTCGGGATTGTCCCTCATTATCTTATAGACACGGTCTATCGTAAGCCTTGATATATGTTCCGCATCCACGAGCCCGCCCGTGATGAGTATCGCCCTGACACCCTCTTCGGTGGCAAATCCGGCCATGCTTGAGAAAGCAGACAGTATCTCCTGCTTTCTTGTGGCGGATTTCTCCTGGCTCAGTATATCGCCGAAGGGGATATCCAGATGTATGTCGGAACAATGTATCAGTCTCACTACTGTGCAGCGCCCTCCGTGTTTTCTATATTCTCAGTGACTGCGGCTCCCGCCATTGCCTGCTGCAGTGCCTGTGCCGCAAGTTCCTGTGCGAGCTGGTCTTCAGTTGTATGTACCTCTTCCTGCTGTGTCTCGGCAGTGTCCTCGTCATCGGTTGCGGCTCCGTTCGTCAGGCTCTTCTTTGCCCTGTCCGCATATTCGGAATCAGGCATGTCGTTCACGATCCTGCTGTATATCTGAGTCGCATGCACGCTGTCGCCCGACTCCCTGTAGCTCTCTGCAAGATAGAACCATGCCTCATCACTGCCGGGAGCGATCTCCGTGGCCTTGAGCAGGTCAGCTATTGCCATCTGGTACTGACCGTCAGAAAGTTCGTCTTTACCCTTTTCGATATATGTTGCCGCTGCCTTGTATGACACATCGCTGTTCAGGTACTCGTACAGGCTCCTGAATGAAGCCGAGTATATCGCAGGATCCAGTGCCGGCAGGGCGTTGCTGCTGATACTGCCTCCCGATACCGTATCTGCTGTGGGGAGACTCTCGCCGAAGATACTCTCAAGCATCGCCTCTGTCCCCATCACATCCTCGGGATTTTTCATATAGTTGAGGGCGGCGTCAGCCAGATGGTCATACCTCTCCACCATGCCCGAGCTTCCCGTCAGCTCCGCTAGCTGTCCCTTCACGGTATCATTTTCGCTCTGCAGGGCCTCTATCCTTTTTTCCTTTTCCTCCAGATCGGCATTCTTTGAATTCAGTTCATCGCTGATGCTCTGCATCTGCTCATTCATCTGTGCGGAAGCAGAACGTATCCTGGCCGGGAGCACGAGGAAGAACATAAGCGCACATCCCACGACCAGACCGATGAGCATGGTGATGAAAGTCGGCATCCCCTTCTTCTCAGCGGAGTTGATCGGCTGTATTATCACCTCATTGCCGCTCGTATACTGGAACGAGTCCGAAGCAGTCGCAGCAGACTTCTTCCTGTCCCTGCCCATCCTGCCATCGCCCGCATATCTGAGTGCCAGCCCGTCTTCAGCCTCCTTCAGATAATACAGGATACGCGTATTGTTCTTGTCTATCTTCGAAGCAAGCGTCAGTACACGCTTTGCTCTGTTGTATTCCTCAGACTGCAGATACAAAAGGCCCAGAAGCTCATAAGCCACTATCAGGTTCGGATTGACCTGCAGCACCTTCTTCAGCTGTATCACCGCAAGATCCAGGCTTCCCTGTCTTGCGTACAGCAGTGCCTGATTGTACTTCTTTATCGACTGGTTTATCGCCGTCAGCCTGCCGGGGTTGCTCTGTACAGCCTCCATAAAGTCATCGGCGATGTTCTTGTCCGGCTTGATATTCTTGCTGACCACCCATTCGGACAGCGCAGCCACGGCCTCTCCCATCTCGAAGTACACAAGACCGAGGAGATTTCTCGCATCCACGTTGTTCCTGTTGAGCTTCAGGCTCGCACGCAAAGACACCACGGCCCCGGAGAGGTCCCGGACCCGCGCCTTCAACAATCCGTCGTTATAGTATCCGTTGGAAAGACGTACTATACGCCTGTATTCATTGATATCCGCACCGCAGTTGGTACAGAAATCATTTCTGGTGAGTTCGCACCCACAGTTAAAGCATCTCAAAGTATATCCTCTGTAACCCTTGATCTATCGCTGTCCAAACCTGTTCTTCTCTTCAAGCTGGACTATGAGATCCACCATATCCGTCACATCCAGTGCTCTGATGGCGTTCTCCGCATCCTCCACCTCAGGCGAGGGATGGAATTTCTTCAGTTCTTCTTCAAAATCTATCATTACGCTCCTCCAGGCCGGGCGCTGTGTCTTATTCAGCCTTTAAGTGCTGCCAGACGCTCCTTCACTTCGCTCATCATCTTCTCATAAGATGCGAGCTTTTCCTTCTCTTCCGCTATCTTGCTCTCAGGTGCCTTGGACAGGAACTTCTCGTTTGAAAGCATGGCATTGGATCTCTTCAGCTCACCCTCAAGCCTCTTCTCTTCCTTCTCAAGCCTTGCTATCTCTTCTCCCATATCCACAAGCTCTGCAAGCGGTATGTAGACAGTCGCATTACCCGTCACTACCGATAC
>JAEEGO010000215.1 GCA_016280355.1 Lachnospiraceae bacterium
GCAGTCTGATGTGCTCGGTGAGAGAATGTCACCTGTAACAGGTGATGACATGACCCTCAACTTCTGGATCATGATCCTCTGTGTAGCAGGCCTCATCGGTATGAGCTTCGTCTACACGGATGATGACGAGGAGGAAGAGGACAACGGAAACGGAGCAAAGGTGAAGAAGGCTCGCCGCTTCGGGTTCAGGAAGTAATACGTAGCAGATCTCAGCATATGATGAGATAAAAAGATCCCCCGATCGATATGATCGGGGGATCCTTATTTTGCATATCTTGCCTGTAATATCTTGCCTGTAATGTAAAAGGGAAGAATGTAACAGTTATCATGCGAAAAACAAAAAAAGACCCGGGTGAGCCGGTCTCCTGCAAGTTGACTCCTAGAATAATCTAGGTGGGGCACGGCTGCCTCTTTCCTGTCTTCCACTCTGCATTGCTGCTGCGGGCAAGCCCGCATGGAGGCCTGACATTTATCGAGGTTGAAGCTTTAGTCCCGTTTAAAGTATCTGTAGGTTCAAATACACAGAAGGTATCGCACTCCCCAGGCAATTTAATTATAACATAGCTGAAACGGATGGGATATAAATATCACTTTGCAGAGGATGTATTCTATGCTATACTATTGAAGTTGCGGAGGCAGATAACAGCAGTTTCCGCACATTGGTATGATTATAAGGACTGAACTGATAAACAGGAGGCAATAGAATGAAGCATATCAAGACACTGAATACAAGAGATTACAAGAAGTCAACTGTCACAGGCGGATGCGGTGAATGCCAGACATCATGCCAGTCAGCATGCAAGACGAGTTGCACTGTAGGCAACCAGTCCTGCGAGAACAAGAACAAGTAATCATAAAAAGCAAGACACAAGGGCGGCAGCAGGTCTCCTGTTGCCGCTATAATTTTGCTCGGATATTGACTGAAATAAAAACATGGTACACGAGTATAAAAACAACGGATTCAATATAGTGCTGGATGTTAATTCCGGAGCTGTACATGTAGTGGATGATATCGTATACGATCTTGTCCCGCTTATGGAGAGGAACGCAGAAGCTTCCGACAGGGAGCTTGCGGGGCTTCTTTCCGGCAGATACTCTGTCGATGAGGTACATGAGGCAGCAGAGGAGATCAGACAGCTGAAAGAAGCGGGGTCACTCTATACGCCGGATTCTTTTGAACAGTATGTACAGAGCTTTACAAAGGGGAAGCTTGAGCACCCCGTAGTGAAGGCTCTGTGTCTTCATATAGCCCACGACTGCAACTTAAGATGTAAATACTGCTTTGCCGAGGAGGGGGAGTATCACGGAAGACGTGCTCTCATGTCCTATGAAGTGGGATGCAGGGCACTCGATTTCCTGATAGAGCATTCCGGAGCGAGGAAAAACCTTGAGGTGGACTTCTTCGGAGGTGAGCCCACCATGAACTTTGAGGTCGTAAAGCAGCTCGTGGAGTACGGAAGGAAGAGGGAGAAGGAGTGCGACAAGCATTTCCGCTTCACACTTACTACGAACGGCATGCTCCTTAATGACGAGATCCTGGAATATGCCAATAAGGAAATGCACAATCTGGTCCTTTCGATAGACGGCAGGAAAGAGATAAACGACAGGATGAGGCCTACCGCCGGAGGAAAGGGTTCATACGACGTTATCCTTCCGAGATTCAAGAAGGCCGCAGAATCAAGAAATCAGACCAATTACTATGTAAGGGGCACCTATACCCATTACAACACTGACTTTGCACGTGATGTGCTTCATCTTCATGATGAAGGATTCGAGCAGATATCGGTGGAGCCGGTAGTGTGCGATCCGTCGGAGCCCTACGCACTGAAAGAAGAGGATCTGCCCGTACTGCTTGAGCAGTATGACATTCTGGCACGTGAGATCATACGCCGCAGGAAGGAAGGACGGTTCATCAATTTCTTCCACTTCATGATAGATCTGGAGGGTGGACCCTGTGTTGCAAAGAGGCTTTCGGGCTGCGGGGCAGGCTGTGAGTATCTTGCGGTGACACCGTGGGGCGATCTGTATCCCTGCCATCAGTTTGTAGGCGAGGAGAAGTTCCTGCTCGGCAACGTCTATGACGGCATAGTAAAAGAAGATATACCGAAGGAATTCGGCTCGGCGAATGTATATACGAAGCCGGAGTGTAAGAAGTGCTTTGCAAAGTTCTACTGTTCAGGAGGCTGCATGGCAAACTCCTATCATTCGACGGGAAATATAAATGGCAACTATACCATAGGCTGTGAGCTGCAGCGCAAGCGAATAGAGTGCGCCATCATGATAAAGGCAGCACTCGCTGAATAAGAGATGATACAGGCAGGGGCAGACACTTGCAAGAAAGCTTTAATATAGTTAAAATATAACGTTGGTTTATTCTTAAATATCAAGGGAGATGAAGTATGAAGAAGAGAACAGCGATAATAGTCCTTATCCTGATGCTCGCCGCAATGATCGGACTGGGATATCTGGACTACCCTATAATAAGGGACACGGTGAACACACCGGGGCAGGGAGAGTCGATCAAGCTCGGACTTGACCTTGCGGGAGGTGTATCCATCACATATCAGGCTACGGGAGAAGAGGATCCGTCAGCACAGGATATGGCAGATACCATCTACAAGCTGCAGCAGAGAGTGACGGGATACTCTACCGAGGCACAGGTATATCAGGAGGGATCAAAGCGTATCAACATCGAGATCCCCGGCGTATCTGATGCCAATAAGATACTGGAGGAGCTGGGTAAGCCCGGATCGCTTTACTTCATAAAGGAGACGGGATCAGACGGTACCCCCAACTATGAATACAACGGTGTAGGATTCCAGCTTACAAAGACGCTGGATGAGCTCAAGGCAGACGGCTCAATAGTATGTGACGGAACCAACGTCATATCTGCAGAGCCTGCTACAAGGACCGATACGACTACGAGAAAGTATGTCGTTAATCTTACCTTCGATGATGCCGGCACGGCAGCCTTCGGACAGGCTACCACGGATGCTTTCCACAACGGAGAGACGATAGGTATCTACTATGACAATTCATTTGTTTCCGTACCCAGGGTCAACGAGCCCATCACAGGCGGACAGTGTGAAATATCAGGCCAGGAATCATATGAGGAGGCTGACAGGCTTGCATCCACTATAAGGATCGGTGGACTTACTGTAGAGCTGGAAGAGCTTTCTTCATCAGTGGTCGGAGCACAGCTCGGATCACAGGCTATCAGGACATCCTTCCTCGCAGCAGGTATAGGTATCCTTATCATCTTCATCTTCATGGTAGCTATATACTGGGTCCCGGGACTTGCTTCCGGATTCGGACTCATCATATATACAGAGCTCGTGATAGGGCTCATCAAGGCATTTGACATCACGCTCACCCTGCCGGGTATCGCAGGTATCATCCTTTCGATAGGTATGGCAGTAGATGCGAACGTGATCATATTCGCCCGTATCAGAGAAGAGATTGCCAAGGATGTATCTGTGGCCACAGCTATGAAGACAGGCTACAGCAAGGCATTATCGGCTATCATAGACGGTAACGTGACAACGCTTATCGCTGCGGCAATACTCGGTATCAGAGGTACAGGTACAGTACAGGGCTTCGCAGTAACTCTGGCACTCGGTATCGTGGTATCCATGTTCACGGCTCTTGTTATCACAAGGCTCATCATGAACGGCATCTACGGTGCAGGCGTGAAAAATGAGAAATTCTACGGCAGGGCAAAGCAGAGAAAGATGCTGGATATAGTGAAGAGGAAGTGGCTCTTCGTTACGATTTCGGCAATCCTTGTCCTTTCGGCACCTGTGCTCATGCTGGTAAACAACAGCAGCATAGGACATCCGCTCAACTTCTCACTGGAGTTCCTCGGCGGTACATCCACTACGGTGAATATCGGAGAGGATATGACTCTGGACAGGCTTGAGAGCGAGGTAAAGCCTCTTGTGGCTGATATCACAAAGGACAATGCAATAAACATCTCCAACGTGGAGGGCAGCAAGGTAAATATCCGTACAAGGGAGCTGACACTGGATGAGAGAGAGCAGCTTACCGGCGTACTCGAGGATAAATACGGACTTAAGACCGAGGATATAGAGATGGAGAACATCTCAGCTACCATATCGAACGAGATGCAGGCAGATGCCATCTGGGCTACGATCATAGCTCTCATCTGCATGCTGATATACATCTGGATCAGATTCAGGGATGTAAGATTCGGTGCGGCATCCGTTGTGGCACTGCTTCATGACGCACTTGTCATAGTAGCCTGCTACGCACTGACAAGGATCAGTGTGGGTGGTACCTTCATAGCAGCAATACTTACCATCATCGGTTACTCGATCAATGCGACCATAGTCATTTTCGACCGTATCAGGGAGAACCTGCATGTGATGGGCAAGGCGAGCCTTGAAGATGTCGTGAATACTTCCGTGACCCAGACACTGTCAAGGTCCGTATTCACGTCGTTAACGACCTTCATCACGGTGCTGATGCTCTACATACTGGGTGTATCCAGCATAAGGGATTTCGCACTTCCTCTGATGGTAGGCGTCATCTGCGGTACTTATTCTTCGATCTTCCTTGCAGGTAACCTCTGGTATATCTTCAGGCAGATAAAGGGTAAGGCAAAGAAGTAATAAGAGCCTGATACAGTAAGGCAAATAGAATAAGGTATACAAAAAACCTCCGCGGTGCTCGTGCCGCGGAGGTTTTGCGTGATGTTATGAAGAGGGATCAGTCGAGATTGATCTTCTTCTTTGTGATCATGATGCAGGCTACATAGTAGACAACAGCCAGTATACCCTGCACTATCGCTGTAGTCGTGAGCATGCTTGCGTATATGGTGCTGAAGATCGAATCAAATTCCGTTGCAGCATCACCCATCAGACCGTAGAAGCCTGAAGAGAAGAGAGAAACCTGGCCGATGATCTGATTCAGGATATATAAGCCGATATAGCAGAATACCGCGCCGAGGATCTTATGCTTCTGCCACAACTGACCTACCGTGACACTGAAGTAAAGTGCAAGCAGGGAAGACAGAGGAGAGATCACTACTGTGAGTATCATCGCCGTTATGAAGCGTGGATCATTTACTCCGAATATGGACATCAGCTCATTTGCAAACTCCTGAAGCTCGGCAGAGCTTACATCTACTGAATTCAGTACGCCGGAAGCTGCTATAAAAAGCGAGCCCAGAGTGCATATGAGTGAAAGTATCTCCCATACGTACCCGACAATGACCTTGGCATTAATAATGCTGTTTGTGGTCACAGGCAGAGTGAAGGTGAGATAACCTTCTTCGGTATACAGGTTTTTGTGATAGCGCATCACGATATAGACCTGCATTATGATATTGGCAGCTATGATACCGATATAATAGATACCAACAAGTGCAAACAACAGGATGTATACGCCTGTCGACTCCACCATGGGGATGCCGGTGATCACAAAATATGCCATGATCCCGAGTACGATCAGAAGTGCATCAAGAGCCACCGGTACCTTCCATGTGGCTGTAAACTCATGTTTTAATAATTTGCTCAGCATCTGAATACCTCCCTGAATAAGCTGTCTACGGACTTGCCCTCGACACCTCTGATCTCTTCCACAGAGGTATATCTTACTATGTTCCCCTGCTGCAGGAAGATCACGTCATCGAGGATATTCTCCACGTCGGATATCAGATGTGTAGATATCAGTATGGTCGCATTCTCGTCGTAGTTTGTGATGATAGTGTTCAGTATATAATCCCTGGCCGCGGGATCCACACCCGCTATGGGCTCATCCAGTATGTACAGGTGTGCCCTGCGGCTCATGACCAGTATCAGCTGCACTTTTTCCTTGGTGCCCTTTGACATGGTCTTCAGCCTGTCCTTTGCGTTGATGCCGAGCTTGCCAAGCATATCGTAGGCTCTGCTTTCGTCAAAGTCCTCATAAAAATCCCTGAAATACTTTATAATTTCCTCCACGGTCATTGACTTGCCAAGATACGTGGTATCCGGGAGATAGGAGATGACTTTCTTACTCTCCACACCGATGGGATTGCCCTCTACTGTCAAAGTACCCGAGGTGGGCTGCAGCAGACCGCAGATTATCTTGATCAGGGTAGTCTTGCCACTGCCGTTGGGGCCGAGCAGACCGATTATCCGCCCTCCCGGAAGCTCAAAGCTTATGTTGTTCAGAGCGGTGACATTTCCATATGTCTTAGTAAGTCCGCTCACCGACAATAATGAACTCATATGTCCTCCTTAAAATTTTTCTTTTATCAGTTTAATGATCTCATCCTGCGTGAGTCCGAGCTTCTTCATCTGTGATACAAAGCTCTCGACTCCGGAAGCTGCGAGATCATTCTTAAGATCATCTATCATTTGCCTGTCCTCCGTGATATACCTGCCGCTGGTGCGCTCCGTCCGCATGAGACCGAGCCGCTCGAGCTCACTTAAAGCTCTCTGCATCGTATTGGGATTGACTGATGCTTCAGAGGCCAGCTCCCTCACGCTGGGAACTTTCATTCCGGGTGGCAGGGCGCCTGATACTATGTCGAGCTCGATATGCTCCACGATCTGAAGGAATATGGGACGATCAGAATCAAGATTCCATGACATTGCATTGCTCCTTTCCTGTTTTATTGTATTAAGCAAATAATACAGTAGAACAATAATACACTTTCGGAGGGGTGTCAAGCACTTTTATGTGAAAACAGCTGTCGTATATGTTAAAATTTATCCATAGGGTCTGGATGGCCTCTGTGAAAGATATAGGAGGAATAAGAAATGAGGATTCTGGGAAACATCTTGTGGATCATATTCGGAGGCCTGCTCAGTGCTCTGGGATGGTTGATCGCAGGAGTATTCTGGTGTATCACTATCATCGGGATACCTGTCGGACTTCAGTGCTTCAAGCTTTCAAGCATATCGTTCAATCCTTTCGGCAAGGAGATCGTTTACGAGGGCGGAGCCGGATCTTTCATACTGAATGTACTGTGGTTTATTATCAGCGGATGGGAGCTTGCTTTGACTAACTTTCTGATCGGCCTCGTTCTTTGCATCACCCTCATCGGCATACCCTTCGGTAAGCAGTTCTTTAAGATAGCCGGTCTGGCGCTGAGGCCTTTCGGTGCTGCAGTAGTTAGAACCAATTATCTATGATAGAATAAAAGAAGTATCGGATTCAGGCTTAAGAGAGGAGCGTTATCGGTGCTAAAGATAGAGGGCAAAGGGCTGTCACAGGGAGCCGTTATAGGAAAGATGAGATTTTACATGGCGCCTGTCTATGAGATAGACGAGGGCGACTATGATGACTCTGAAGCGGAGATAGCCAGGTTCGAAGCGGCCAGAGAAGCCGTGAAAGAGCACCTTATGATGCTTGCGGAGGCTGCGGAGGCGGCGTCCGACAAGGAAGGAGCAACGGTATTCAATTCACACGTGGATCTTTTGGATGACCACGGTCTTATCATGCGCGTAGAAGACTTCATCAGGGAGATGAAGAAGAGCGCGGAGTTCGGCGTGAAGGTCGGCTTTGAGAATGTGGCCGATGATATCAGGAGCCTGCCCGATCCTTACATCAGCCAGAGAAGCGATGACATACTTGAACTTGAAAGAGAGATCCTCGAGGAGCTTATAGGCCTCTCAAAGGGTATCAGATTCGGGAACGATCCTTATATCCTCGGAGCCTACGATCTGACGGCTGCCGATGTGGCAAGACTCGACAGACGTCATGTGATAGCCATAGTGATGAAGGAAGGAAACATGACTACCCACGCCTCCATACTCGCAAAGGGACTGGGTATACCGTGTGTAATAAGGGCAGAGACCCTGTCGGCTGCATGCGACGGCAAGGAAGTCATTGTGGACGGCACGGAGGGATTTGTCTTCGTAGATCCCGACGAGGAGACCGTGAAGAAGTACGATGACGTGATGCGAAAGGACAGAGAGTTCGCAGACTCTCTCATCCGCCTCAAGGGTAAGATGACCGTGACCAAGGACGGCCGCGAAGTAAGACTTTATGCAAATATTTCCAATCCGTATGACGTTGAGACGGTGCTTGAAAACGACGCTACGGGCATAGGTCTTTTCAGATCCGATTTTCTTTTCTTAAAGGACAGGGAATATCCTTCGGAAGAGGAGCAGTTCCTTGCTTACAGAAAAGTCGTTGAAGAGATGAAGCCGAGATCCGTGATCATTAGGACCGTGGACATAGGCTCTGACAAGAGCGTGCCCTATCTGCAGCTGCCGAAGGAGGAGAACCCCGCCATCGGCATGAGAGCCATACGTATCAGCCTTACAAGAGTTGATTTCTTCAAGGTACAGCTTCGGGCACTGCTGCGTGCTTCGGCATACGGCAATCTGAGGATCATCTTCCCGATGATCACCAGTGTGGCGGAGCTAAGGGAGTGTAAGGATATCCTCGCAGAGTGCGAGCTTGAGCTCGTCAAAGAGGGCGTACGCATGGGCAGCTACAAGATAGGTGTGATGATAGAGACCCCGGCATCCGTCTTTATTGTGGATCAGCTGGCAGAAGAGGTAGACTTCTTCTCGGTAGGTACCAACGATCTGACGCAGTTCACTCTGGCGCTGGACCGCGAGAACCCCGCACTCGACAAGTTCTATGATCCGCATCACCCGGCTGTGATAGAGGAGATCAGGATGACGATAGAAGCAGGGCACAGACACGGCTGTCTTGTGGGCATATGCGGAGAGCTTGCAGGCGATACCAGCATGACAGAGACTTTCATGAGGATGGGTGTGGATGAGCTTTCGGTCAATCCGCAGTTCGTACTGCCGCTCAGACAGAAGGTAAGGGAACTGGATCTTAGCAAATGAAAGAGTTGTGGTTTGAAACAAAGATACCCGGTGATTACCGGGCCATAGCCAAAGAATACGGAGTCTCGCCGGTAATGGCGAGGCTTCTTGTTAACCGTGGGATAAAGAGTGCAGATGAAGCTTCGGCATATCTCAATCCCGATGATACTTCACGGATATATGCTTACGATAAGCTGCCCGATATCGACAGATGTACGGAAATACTGGCAGAGAAGATACAAAGCGGTGCACATATCAGAGTAATCGGAGACTATGACATAGACGGAGTATGTGCCACATATATCCTCACTAAGGGCCTGCAAAGACTTGGGGCAAAGGCAGACTATGCCATACCCCACCGCATAACGGACGGCTACGGCCTGAACGACAGACTTATACAGGAAGCCGCCGATGCGGGAGTGGACTGCATCATCACATGTGACAACGGCATATCGGCTGTGGATCAGATCGCTCTTGCAGTAAGGCTCGGCATGACGGTGATAGTGACCGATCACCATGAGATACCATACCATACGGAGGAGGATAAGAAGATAGAAGACATGCCGGATGCTGCCGCGGTGGTTGACATAAAACGATCGGATTCTATGTATGGCTTCACCGAGATATGCGGTGCACAGGTGGCATTCAAGGTGATCATCGCTCTCTGTGACAGGATGGGCGATACGGAAAGGAGAGCTGCGGACGGCCTCATCGAGCTTGCTGCATTTGCTGCCATAGGAGACATCATGCCTCTTATCAATGAGAACAGGGCACTGGTAAAGCAGGGACTCAAAGCTTTGCAGATGACAGAGAATAAGGGCATGAGAGCCCTGATACGCGGACAGGGGATAGACGGTGCAGTACTGAAGCCGTATCACGTGGGGTTCATACTCGGCCCGTGTATTAATGCGACCGGAAGGTTAGCCACGGCTGAGAACGCCTTTGAGCTTCTTGATACGGATGATGAAAGTGAGGCGGAAAGACTTGCGGGACAGCTCATCGCCATGAACGCCGACAGACGTGATATGACTGAGAAGGGCCTGAAAGAGGCGCTCGCGATAGCAGCGGATGAAGCACATATTTCGGAAAAAGTACTTGTCATATACCTTCCCGATACTCATGAGTCAGTAGCGGGTATCATAGCGGGAAAGGTGAGAGAGGACACCGGAAAGCCGGTCTTTGTACTGACTGACGCTGAGCATGGGATCAAAGGCTCCGGACGATCCATAGATGAGTATGACATGCACTCTGCCATGACAGAAGCAGGCGATCTCTTTTCAAAGTTCGGAGGACACAGGATGGCGGGAGGACTGAGCCTTGCCGAAGGAGTCACCCCGGATATGCTGGCGGAGAGGCTGAACAAAGCCTGTACGCTTACGGAGCACGACATGGCGGCCAAGATACACTTTGACATGCAGCTTCCGTTTGCATATGCTGATATGGCGCTTGCGGAAGAGCTTGAGACTCTGGAGCCCCTCGGCTGCGGCAATCCAAAGCCACTCTTTGCAGCAAAGGACGTGACATTCACCAATATGCAGGTCCTTGGGAAAAATGAAAACGTATTCAGATGCATCGCATCTGATGCCTCGGGCAGTAAGCTTCCGGCTATTTTTTTCGGCGATGCGAAGACTCTGATGGGTTTTGCAAAAGAAAAACAGACATCGGGGGGATCGATCAAACTGCTTTATTATCCCGAGATAAACGAATACAGGGGGAATCGCAGCGTTCAGCTTAAGATAGAGCACTATTGCTGAACGGAATGTGTGAAATAGCGAAATGAAAAAGAAAAAAATAATAGCTTTTGCCATCCTTATAGCTGTGATAACAGTCATAGCGGCAATAGCGGCGTACGTCTGCCTGCCTGTACTGAAAAAGGCCGATGATCCCGAAGAACTCAGGATCTATATCGAGGGAATGGGTATGTGGGGCGTGGCTTTCTTTATCATGGTGACTGTCATCCAGGTCGTAGCTGCTTTCATACCTGGAGGGCCTTTGGAGATAGCTGCGGGATACTGCTTCGGCATGATACCCGGAGCAATTATCTGCGATATAGGGATGACTCTCGGAAGCATGGTTGTTTTCCTTCTCGTAAGGCGCTTCGGTATGGCGTTTATTGAGATCTTCTTTTCAAGAGAGAAGATAGAATCGCTGAAGTTTCTGAAGACAAACGGACAGTCAAGGCTTGTGATATTCCTGCTTTTTCTTATACCCGGTACACCGAAGGATATACTTGCCTACGGCGTGGGACTTACGGATCTGAGCCTTGTCTCTTGGATACTGATCACATCGGTCGGGAGATTCCCGTCCATCCTACTTTCCACGATGAGCGGAGATGCGCTCGGAGAGCAGCGTAACGGGACCTTCATCGTCGTGATCATAGTCATA
>JAEEGO010000216.1 GCA_016280355.1 Lachnospiraceae bacterium
AAGGAATTATCGTGATTTTACGATAGCGTGGTATAAGGTCTGCTGGCCGTGGATGGCAGCATATTCCAGCATCCTGCCATGCATAGCGCTTCTCATACTGCCGATAGGGTCCCTTATGGTACTTGCCGGAACGGTGTCTTTGGACAAACTGATCCTCGTGCTTTGCATGTCGTTTGCGGTAGGTCCTTCTTTTTTGAAGGCACTCGGATTTGCGGGCAAGATCCCTTCGCTTGATTATAAGATCACGGAACTTGAAAACCTTTTGGAACATCCGCCCCTTAAGGAAGGCTCAAACGGTTTTACCGGAAAAAATCTGGATGTTTCTTTTGAAGATGTCCGTTTTGCATATGAGGATAAGGAAGTGCTGCACGGCGTTGATCTGAAACTGAAACAGGGAACCACAACAGCGATCGTCGGAGAATCCGGGAGCGGCAAGTCGACCCTGGCAAAGCTTCTTGTGCATTATTACGATCTTAATTCGGGCAGGATCACGATCGGAGGGCAGGATATAACCGATATGTCTCTTGAAGCTTTAAATGATCAGGTTTCATATGTGGCACAGGAGCAGTTTCTTTTTAACACAACACTATATGAAAACATTCTGATAGGTAATCCGAAGGCTTCGCGCGAACAGGTTCTTGATGCGGCAAAAAGAGCACAGTGCAATGAGTTCCTGGAAAGGCTCCCGGAGGGTATTAATACAAAGGCTGGAGACGGCGGAAAACAACTGTCCGGAGGAGAGAGACAAAGGATATCGCTGGCAAGAGCGATTCTTAAAGACGCCCCGATAATCGTGCTTGATGAAGCCACTGCGTTCATGGATCCGGAAAATGAGGAGAAACTAAACGCGGCTTTAGATGAGATAGTAAAAGACAAAACGGTTCTGGTGATCGCACACAGGTTATCCACAGCTAAAAATGCAGACAGTATATGTGTCATGAGAGATGGCGAGTGTATAGCAAACGATACACATGAGAATCTGCTCGCGACATGTGAAGATTATAAAAATTTCTGGAACCTTTCAGTAAGTTCCGGTTCGTGGAAGATAAAGGAGGCAGGATGATATGCTGGGAATACTTCACAGACTTGTTTTAATGACCGGAAAATACAAAGGAAGAATACGCGCATCATATATTACATCGTTTATCAAAGGAATTCTGATGAAAGCGCCGCTGATCCTCAGCTTCTGCATCATAAGTATGTTCATGCAGGGGAACATGGACCGGAGGAAATGCATGCTGGGCCTGGTTGTAATTGTGGCAAGCGTTATATTCCAGGCGGCTCTTGAACATATAAACAACGTTCTCCAGTCCGCCACGGGATATATGGTGTTCGCAGATATGCGAATGAGGCTCGGTGATCATTTGAGAAGGCTGCCTATGGGATATTTTACCGAAGGAAATATTGGAAAGATCAGTGCGGTGCTTTCGACCGACATGGTATTCATCGAAGAGAACTGCATGGGTGTTCTGTCGGAATTAGTCTCATTCATCATATCCCAGGGGATCATGAATATCATGATGTTCATAATGGATATAAGGCTTGGCGTTCTCGCGCTCCTAATAACGGCTGCGTTTATAATAGTCGGCAACCTGATGCTTAAGACAACACTCGAACACTCGCGCGTAAAGCAGGAAAACAGCGAATCACTCACGGAAGAAGTGCTTGATTTTGCCGAAGGGATAGGGATCATCAAGTCCTTTAATCTGCTTGGCGACAGGTCGAAAGCGTTATCTGATGAGTTTGAAACAAGCTGTAAAAGAAGCATTGATTTTGAAATGGCATATGCTCCCTGGGCGAGAGCACTCTATCTTACATTTGGAATAGGAACCGCACTCATGCTGGCACTGGCGGGTTATTTGTACGGAAAGGGTGCAATATCTGAAATATACATGATCGGAATGACCTTGTTTTTGTTTGATATGTTTGTCTCGATCAAGAGCTACTACGGACAGATGGCAAGACTGACTGTCACATCTGCGAGCCTTGACAGGATAGAAGAAGTGTTTGAAACGGAAGAACTGAAGGACAATGGCATAAGATCATTTGCCAATGGATATGATCCGGAAGAAGAACCCGAGATAGAGTACGAGAATGTATGCTTCGGATATACGGATACGGATGTTCTAAAAGATGTATCATTTGAAGTCGGAAGAGGACAGATGGTTGCTCTTGTAGGCCCGTCGGGAGGAGGAAAATCAACGATCGCATCTCTCCTCGCTCGATTCTGGGATATAAGATCAGGCCGGATACTTATACGTGGGAAAGATATAAAGGATGTATCACTTGCGGATCTGATGGATCAGATAAGCATGGTGTTTCAAAGAGTATATCTGTTTCAGGATACGATATACAACAATATCGCCATAGGCCGTCCGGATGCCACCAGGAAAGAAGTCGAAGAGGCGGCGAAAAAAGCGCGGTGTTATGATTTTATCATGAAGCTGCCCGAAGGGTTTGATACTGTTATCGGTGAAGGAGGGCAGTCGCTGTCCGGCGGTGAAAAGCAGAGGATCTCCATTGCGAGATGCATCCTGAAAGATTCTCCGATAGTAATACTTGACGAGGCTACGGCAAGTGTGGATGCCGATAACGAGCGGGCAATTCAGGAAGCGATATCCGAACTCTGCAAGGATAAAACTTTGCTTGTCATTGCTCACAGGCTTAATACTATAGAAAACGCGGATAAGATAATGGTGGTTGAAAACGGAAGGATAGAAGAAAGCGGAGACCATACTTCTTTGATGAGTCAAAAGGGGATTTATTACAGTATGGTTACCAGGCGTGCACTAAGTGTTGGCTGACTTTATTTGATAATACTTCTTGACAAGTTAGCAGAGGCTAATTATACTGATAACCGGTTAGAAACTACTAACCGGTTATTTTCATGTCAAAAAATCAAATTAAGTTCACGCGGAGAGGTACGAAGATGGGATTGATCAGGAAATTTATGAATCAGACAAGGAAGCCCGAAGGCAAACTGGGAAAAATGATGATCAAGGGGATGAATTCCGGTCACGCAAAGATGGCTGACTGGGGAATGACACATTTGCTTGCGACGGCCCCTGAAAAGGTTGTAGATCTGGGATGCGGAGGCGGCAGAAATATCGGAGCTCTCCTGCAAAAGTATCCCGGAGCAAAAGGCTCTGCGGTAGATCATTCGGATCTGTCTGTTGAAAAAGCAAAAGAATTCAATTCTGAATTAATAAAAATGGGGCGTCTGGAAGTAAAGCAGGGGGATGTATCCGCGCTCGATCTTCCGGATGATACATATGATATCGCAACAGCGTTTGAAACCATCTATTTCTGGCCGGGACTTGAAAAGTGCTTTGGAGAAGTCTGCAGGATACTGAAAAACGGAGGAAGTTTCCTTATCGTAAATGAATGCGATGGGGAAGATGAGAGCGGACAAAAATATGAAAAGATCGTTGACGGGATGAAGTGTTATACGACGCAGCAGATTTCGGAGGCGCTACAGACTGCAGGGTTTTCCAAAGTTGTTACTGACCGGTATCAGGGGAAGCCATGGATCCTTGTGATGGGAATCAAATGAAATGAAACTGAAAAATTATACGAAGGAAGGACAGAAGCTTCCGCTTTTTGGGATCGGGCCGTATCTGATATATGGTATGGGAGTGTTTACCGCAATCTGTATTGTTTTGTTTGCATATGTATTTTTTGAAATAACGACATCTTGTATCGATCCCTCTGCTTAAGGAAAAACCGTCAAAGACAGATATCCTCGCAACCATAATAGCCTTCATAGGGTATGCCATAATAATCGGGGTGGCTTTTGTAAGATGGTACAGGTCTTTGCAAAATTGATGATGGATATATGGTATACTATTGTAGTTGAGTTTTTTTCACACGAGGAGGTACGAGGTATGGAACTTATCGAGGGTATCAAGTCACGCAGAAGTATAAGGAAGTTTACGGATGAAGCCGTGACGAAGGAGCAGATAGAGGAGATAGTGGAGATAGCGAGATTTGCTCCGACATGGAAGAATTCGCAGTCTGTGAGATATGTGCTGATCCTGGACAAGGAGATAAAGGACAGGATAGCAACTGAGGCTGTGATGAATTTCGACTGGAACACGAAGATCATCCAGGGAGCACCTGCTCTGGTACTGCTTACCACGGTAGATAAGAGAGCCGGATATGAGAAGGACGGATCTGCATCCACATCAAAGGGAGATCACTGGCAGTCCTTCGATGCGGGTATCACGGCAGAGGCTTTTTCACTTGCAGCTTACGCCAAGGGACTGGGATCGGTCATACTGGGTGTGTATGATGAGGCAAAGGTCATCGAGATAGCGGGTATACCGGAAGGTGAGAAGGTATCGGCGCTCATACCGGTAGGTGTGCCGAATGAGGATCCTCAGGCACCGAAGCGCAAAGAGGTCGCAGACCTGCTCCGTGTGAAGTGACATCTGTGATAAACAGATTGCCGCGTGTTTTCGGGCATTTTGTTTTTGTACTTAATTAGGAGTATAATAGGGGTTTGTTTAGGGAATAGATGAAGGACGTCAGCATCACGTATGAGCCGGAGCTGCTGGAATACATGCAGCGGAAGGGCAGAAGGAATATCGTGATAGAGGTGGCCGGAGCGAACCATTCGGATTTGGAGGTTACCGAGCTTTATATGAGGCTCGTGAACGACGATACGGCGGACTATCTGGTCGAAAGACGTGGATACCATCCTGTCGATACATCGGTAGGAAGGGTGCTCTTTCCAAACTACATACTGGAGCTCGACGATGAAGTGAGCTTCGGAAGGCAGAGGGTATTCGGTATCTTTCATCGTCTAACCATGAAGGGGATCAGGCTATGAGCGGTGCGTGTCAGACAAGGCATGACATGCTTGAGAGGATAATAGGCTCGTACGAGCAGTACTATGACATTAACCGTGAAACGCCGGTGGAGCCTTTTGTGGCAGAGGCTGTATTCCGGTCGCATGGTGAGGAGTATTTTCTCATCAAGTCGGCGAAGATAAACGAGATGGACTCAAGCGAGGTGGCTTTTTTCGCGGATGTCGAAGGTCTTGATACGGCGGCGTACGAGACCATGACCGACAAGGCGTGGGGCGAGACTCTGGATAGAGCGGATGTGAAGCCGAACCATCGCAACTCCGACGGGATACTGATCATCATTGCCGACAGTATCGATAAGGACACGAAAAAGAAGATAAAAAAGACACGCCGCTATAAAAGCTATCGTTTCACCTTCTGGGGCTGGAGCGAACTGCGAGTGATCGCATATGAGCATTCTACGGGAAAGGTCGTCAGCAACCGTCAGGGCGACATCCTGAAGAAGCTCTTTACGATAAAGGGATAATTTATTTTTAGGAAAAGGAGATTTATTTATGACAGCGTTACTCATTATTCTTGCTGCTATCGTATTGCTTGTCATAGGCTACATCACATATGGTAGCTGGCTCGCAAAGCAGTGGGGCATCGATCCTTCGCGTCCTACTCCTGCTAATACAAGAGGGGATGGCGTGGACTATGTACCCGCACACCCTGCAGTGCTGATGGGACATCACTTCTCATCCATAGCAGGTGCAGGTCCCATCAACGGACCTATCCAGGCTTCCGTATTCGGATGGCTTCCCGTGTTCCTGTGGTGCGTGATCGGAGGTATCTTCTTCGGCGGACTTCAGGACTTCGGTTCACTCTTCGCTTCCATCAGACATGACGGTAAATCTGTGGGCGAGATCATCAAGGATTCCATGGGCGACAGGGCAAAGAAGCTCTTCACGATATTCGCACTTCTTGTGCTCGTACTGGTTGTCGCTTCATTCGTAAACGTCGTGGCAGGTACATTCTTTACTGCTGATGACGCAGGTCAGTTCGGATTTGTTTCCGGACCTACAAACAACCAGACCACGGCTATCATCTCCGTGCTCTTCATCGTGCTGGCTATCGTATACGGCCTGCTTACAAACAGGGCCGGCATGAAGACAGGACCTGCTACCGTGATCGGTATCATCGGTATCGTAGTCATCACCGTACTCGGACTTAATGTCGGATTCGCAATGAGCAGAACAGCATGGATAGTATTCATCGGTGCATATATCGCTATCGCGTCACTGATCCCCGTATGGATCATGCTGCAGCCCCGTGACTATCTGTCATCATTCCTGCTTTACGCTATGATGGCTATCGCAGTATTCGGTATACTGTTTGCTGCATTCGCAGGCACAGCTACATTCCAGCTTCCTGCATTCACAGGCTTCACCAACGAGAAGCTCGGCTTCATGTTCCCCGCGCTCTTCATCACCGTGGCGTGCGGCGCTTGCTCGGGCTTCCATTCACTGATAGCTACAGGTACATCATCCAAGCAGATCTCAAACGAGGCACATGCTAAGCCTATCGGCTACGGCTCAATGCTCATCGAGTCAGCTCTGGGTATCATCTCCCTGATAGCTGTTGGTATGGTATTCTCAAAGTTCACCGCCGGTGACTTCGGTTCACCCTCTGCAGCGTTCGGTGCAGGTATCGCTACCATGTTCGGACCTGAGGGATCAACACAGTACAATGTCATCGCAGCTCTGCTGACACTTGCAGTTTCAGTATTTGCTCTGACATCACTTGACTCTGCTACAAGGCTTTCAAGATTCATGTTCTCTGAGCTCTTCCTCAAGGACGGTGAGAAGTCATACAAGGATGCTTCCGGCATACGCAGCTTCCTTGCTCATCCTCTGACAGGTACTCTGCTGATGGTCGTCATCGGCTGCGTGCTCGGCGGACTGTCACTGTCACAGATCTGGGGTCTCTTCGGAGCTGCCAACCAGCTGCTCGCAGGTATCGCACTTCTTGCTGTATGCTGCTGGCTGGGTGAGGTAGGAAAGAACAACAAGATGTTCTTCATCCCTATGTGCTTCATGCTCATAGCTACTGTTACATCACTTGTCATGACCATCCTGAAGAAGTTCAAGATGATCGGCGCAGGTGAGGCTGCATGGGGCGATTACTTCCAGCTCGTATTTGCGATCGCAATGGTAGTGCTTGCTGTCATTCTTGTATTCGAGGCTATAGCAGCATTCCAGAAGCAGGGTGCAAAGAAGGCATAATGCCGAAAAAGACTGAGTGATCTTAAACGCATCCCGGGAGACCGGGGTGCGTTTTTTTATGTGATATGGTAAAATGCAAGGGTTGGAAACAGTGTATTTTTGATATTGCAGGAGAGAAAAAATGGCTGAGACAGAAAACGTAAGAATAACCAAAGACATGCTGGTAGGCGACATACTGAGGGCTTATCCGCAGTCGATGTATGCTCTGATGGAGTGTGGGATGGGATGCATAGGCTGTCCTGCTTCACAGGCAGAGTCAGTGGCTGATGCGGCTATGGTGCACGGACTCGACGGTGACGATATAGTGCGTTACCTGAACGAATATATAGAGGCTTCACTGAAGGAAGATGCTGCTGCCGGCGAGAGCAAGGCGTCTGAAGAGTAAACAGGAAGATAAAAATACAGTCAATTACGGGAGGATCGAAATGAGTAATCTGGAATCAAAGCTTGATGCGCTCACGAGGAAGCTGTACGGCAGACCGATAGATCAGGTCACGAACGCAGAGATGTATCAGGTGCTGCTGCAGTTTGTAAAGGATCTGACTGATGAGAAGAAGGAGATCACCGGGGATAAGAAGGTCTACTATATCTCTGCTGAGTTCCTTATCGGAAAGCTCCTTTCAAACAATCTGATAAACCTCGGGGTATATGATGAGCTTGAAGATATACTTCAGAAGAACGGCAAGACGATAGCTGTCATAGAGGATGAGGAGCCGGAGCCTTCACTCGGTAACGGAGGTCTGGGAAGGCTTGCAGCCTGCTTCATGGATTCCATAGCTACTCTCGGACTGCCCGGTGCAGGCATAGGTCTTAATTATCATTTCGGTCTTTTCAAGCAGGTCTTCACGGACAGGCTTCAGATGGCTGAAAAGAATGACTGGATAGAAAAGAACAGCTGGCTTCGCAAGACGGATACTTCTTTTGAAGTTGAGTTTGGAGGAGGCAGGAAAGTAAAGTCCGTACTCTATGATATAGATGTGATCGGATATGAGAACGGAGTGGACAAGCTGCATCTTTTCGATCTGGAGAGTCTGGATGAGTCTCTGGTAAAGAGCGGTATAGACTTCGACAAGGAGGATATCGAGAAGAACCTGACGCTCTTCCTGTATCCGGATGATTCTGACGAGGCGGGAAATCTGCTTCGTATATATCAGCAGTACTTCATGGTGTCCAACGGAGCACAGCTCATCATAAAGGAGATGAAGGACAAGGGCTACGACCTCTATGAGATGGACAAGCATGTGGCGATACAGATCAACGACACGCACCCGACCATGGTGATACCCGAGCTCATAAGGCTCCTTACATGGGATGAGGGCTTCACGATGGATGATGCTATCTCGGTTGTGAGCAGGACCTGTGCTTATACAAACCATACGATACTCGCTGAGGCATTGGAGAAGTGGCCTCTGGATTACCTGAACAGGGTAGTGCCGCAGCTCGTTCCGATAATCAAGGAGCTTTCTGCGCGTATAGCGAAGACGAACAAGGATCCCAAGGTCCAGATCATCGATGCGGACAAGAGGGTACATATGGCGCACATAGATATCCACTACGGATATTCGGTGAACGGTGTGGCTGCAATACATACCGACATACTCAAGCAGAGCGAGCTCAATGCTTTCTACAAGCTTTATCCTGATAAGTTTAATAACAAGACGAACGGTATCACATTCCGCCGCTGGCTGCTCTCGTGCGACAGGCCTCTCGCGAAGTTCCTTGATGAGACGATAGGTACGGACTACAGGAAGGATGCGGATAAGCTGACGGATCTTTTGAAGTACAAGGACGATGAGGCTGTGCTTACAAAGATCGCGGATATCAAGAAGCAGAAGAAGGCTGAGCTTATCGAATATGTGAAGAAGAACGAGGGCGTATCGCTCGATCCTGAGTCAATATTTGATATACAGGTAAAGAGGCTGCACGAGTACAAGAGGCAGCAGATGAACGCGCTCTACATCATACACAAGTATCTGGAGATCAAGGCCGGCAAGAAGCCGAAGCGCCCCATCACGTGTATATTCGGTGCAAAGGCAGCGCCTGCGTACGTGATAGCAAAGGACATCATACATCTGCTCCTCGTGCTGCAGGAGATCGTAAACAACGATCCAGATGTGTCGCCTTACCTTAAGGTACTGATGGTGACAAATTACAATGTAAGCTACGCAGAGAAGCTGATACCTGCCTGCGATATCTCTGAGCAGATATCACTGGCTTCCAAGGAGGCATCTGGCACATCCAACATGAAGTTCATGCTGAACGGTGCGGTGACTCTCGGTACGGACGACGGTGCGAATGTAGAGATACATGAGCTCGTGGGAGATGACAATATCTTCATCTTCGGAGTGGATTCGGATACAGTCATAAAGCATTATGAGAAGGCTGACTATGTATCAAAGGATTACTACAAGAAGTCGAAGGTTATAAAGGAAGCCGTGGACTTCATCGTAGGACCTGAGGCTATGAAGGTGGGTCATAAGGAGAATCTGGAGAGGCTTTACAACGAGCTGCTGAATAAGGACTGGTTCATGACACTGCTCGACCTTGAAGACTATATCGCAAAGAAGGATGAGATCTTCGAGGCATATGAGGATCAGGCAAAGTGGCGCCGCATGATGCTCGTGAACATCGCAAAAGCCGGATACTTCTCATCCGACAGAACTATCGCAGACTACGATAAGGATATATGGCATCTTAAGTAGAAAAGAGCCACCTGAAAAGTGAATAACATGTAAAAAGCTCTTCCCGGATAGAAACCGGGGAGAGTTTTTGTGCAAATGGAGAACCGGGAGAGAAGTAGAGCACCTTCGACAAATCAATCCTTAAAGCATCCAAGTTTGATTTTTTCCTCAATTGTGTTAAGATATCAATATGAAAGAGGTGCCACCGATGAACGGTTGGCTCAAGTATTAATCACAGTAGTGACCGACACTTAGCACGTGGGGCGGTCACTTCTGTGTTTTAAAGATATCCTTGCCCAGAGTATAGCCAAGGACAAAACAAGTCAGACCGAAGCCTGTAATTGTAATAAAGTCCATGACGCTCATCGGCTTAGCCCTCCTTTCTGAGATTCCCGGCAGTAACGCTGTGTATTCTTTAAGGAGGGACACAGGGCCCTCCATAGAGAGCCAACCGTCCACCGTTATGGTGACACCCAAACATATTATAGCACAGAAGATCAGGCGAAGATTCAAACAATTTTCTTCGATAATAAAGCGAATAGTTGACGATTATAATGCGGAGGAAGAGCTCAGGGCAGCAAGAGCACATGAGGAACCTGTCGTGATCCCTCACATCTCGTGTCACTATATGAGGCATACCTTTGCGACGAGACTATGTGAGAGGGATTGTCATATGCGCTGTGGCATCATACAGATCTGTGATTTTTTACCTTGACAATCAAAGTATTTTGTATTATCTTACTGCGTGGATAAAGTTTGAATATCAAAATACTTGAAACCCTAAAGATTTGATGCTCGAAATTATCTGCGCAGTTTTTTTAATTGAAAAAGGAGAAAGAAAATGCTTGAGAAACTTAAAGAGATCATTGCAGAGAAGCTTGGAGTAGAGGTCGAGGAGATCAAAGAGGATAGCAGGTTCAAAGAGGATCTGAAGGCGGACTCGCTGGATCTTTTCGAACTGGTGATGGCGATCGAGGAG
>JAEEGO010000024.1 GCA_016280355.1 Lachnospiraceae bacterium
CCGCTTATGCTCTCCGTCGTTGCAGCCATCCTGATACTTGCTGTCCTTGTTCCGCTTCTTATAAGCTCCAACAGGAAGACGATCCTTGCTGAGAAACTCAGCCTCCAGACGGAGAGGGCCATAGCTGCCAGCGATGCGAAATCTTCCTTCCTGTCAAGTATGTCTCATGAGATCAGGACTCCCATAAATGCTGTCCTCGGTATGAACGAGATGATACTGCGTGAATGTGAGGATGAAAGTATCCTGTCATACTCCCAGAACATCAAGACCGCTGGAAACACTCTTCTCGGACTCATAAACGATATCCTTGATTTCTCCAAGATAGAAGCCGGCAAGATCGAGATCCTTCCTGTGGATTACGATCTCTCATCAGTCATCACGGATCTGGTCAATATGATCAAGGCAAGAGCGGATGCAAAGGATCTGAAACTCAATCTCGATATTGATAAAGAGATCCCCAAAATGCTGCACGGAGACGAAGTGCGTATCAAGCAGATAATTACCAATATCCTTACCAATGCAGTCAAGTATACCGAAAAGGGCAATGTCACCTTCAGGATAGGCTATGACAGAATAGCTCATGATACGGACTCCATCATGGTAAACATCTCTGTCACGGATACCGGTATCGGTATCAAAAAAGAGGATATAAAGAAGCTCTTCTCTCAGTTTGAGAGGATAGAAGAGAGCCGCAACCGCAACATCGAGGGTACAGGTCTTGGCATGAGTATCACAAAGCGCCTTCTTGAGATGATGGGAAGTGATCTGCATGTTGCAAGTGATTACGGAAAGGGTTCCACTTTCTATTTTTCCCTTAAGCAGAAGGTGGTTAAATGGGAACCTTTGGGTGACTATGAAGCCTCATATCATGCTATGCTGAATGAACGTAAAAAATACAGGGAGAGCTTTACCGCACGCGACGCAAATGTACTCATCGTGGATGATGCTCCGATGAATCTGCTGGTGTTCAAGAATCTCCTGAAACAGACACTTGTAAAGATCGATACAGCTTCGTCGGGAGATGAGGGAATAGCTCTTTGCACGAAGAACAAATATGACATTGTCTTTCTGGATCATATGATGCCCAAGAAGGACGGCATACAGACCCTGCATGAGCTTAAAGAACTGAAGGACAACATCAACGCAGATACACCGGTGATCTGTCTTACGGCAAATGCCATCTCAGGCGCCAGGGAGAAGTATATTGCAGAGGGCTTTTCCGATTATCTCACAAAGCCTATAGATGCTTCGGAGCTTGAAACAATGATGCAGAAATATCTGCCTTACGAAAAAATAGGAACTCCTGTCGCTGCCGATGTCATATCCGAAGAGACCGAAGATGATGATAGTACGGATGATATAGCGTTATCTGCGCTTAAACCGTTAAAAGACAGCGAGATCATAGATGTAAAGCTCGGTATCAAAAACTGCAGGACACCTGAAGCTTATATCTCCATCCTTAAGGTATTCTATGAATCCATAGATGAAACAGCGCATGATATAGATAACTACTATATGGAGAACGATCTGCTGAACTATACGATAAGGGTACATTCCCTTAAGAGTTCTTCAAATACCATAGGAGCTGCTTCCTTCAGCGAACTTGCAGGTGAGCTTGAAGAGGCCGGTAATCGTTTTGATATCTCATATATAAAAGATCACCATCCGCTCTTTATTGAAGCCTATAAATGCTTCAAAGAGCCCCTTGCCGAAATATTCTGCGAAGATCCGGATGGAAACTGCAACAAACCGGAAGCTGACAGCACACTTATGAAAGAGGCTTATACCGAGATAAAGTCGGCTGCGGAGGATATGAACAGCGACCGTCTGGAAGCTGTGCTGATCAGGATGAACGATTACCGCATCCCCGAGCAGGATGCAGCGCTGTGGGATCGTATCCGCTGTCTTTCAGAGCGTTTTGATCATGAGGAGATACTTGCCCTTTTGAAAGAGAAGAGCGATCTGTAGAACTTCAGTCGGAAATATCTTTTACCTTAATTTTCTCCCCGTCACATATCGTCACTACATTGCTTTTTGTCGTATCATGGTTTTCTATGTTTTCTTCTTCGAGCAGATCCAGAAGCTTCTGATCGGGAGGCTGTTCGGATGAAGTGCTTATCACTGAATACTGCGGAGTGGTCAGCTCAAGCAGATCCTTTTCGGCTTTCTGGTATTTCCCGTGATGCGGGATCTTGATCCAGTCGGCATCAAGTCCCTCCTCATCGCTCTCAAGGTGCTCAACCATCTGTTTGATCCTTGCCTTCTCTATATCACCGGTAAACAGCAGATCGTTCTCTCCGTAGGTCAGCATGCATACGAGTGACATATTATTGTCCATGGTGTTCTCTTTTTCAAGCAGTTCACCCGGATCATCAGCAGGGATCAGGTCCAGTTTTATATCACCGTACGTTACGGTATTTCTTTCATCCACAAAATTCACGCCTTCACGTCCTTTAACTGCTTCCATCAAGACAGGATAATACGCCTTTTCACTGACATAGTCGGGCATATAGATATCACCGACCCTGTATTTTTCGAGTATCAGCGCAGCACTTCCGATATGATCCTTGTCATAATGGGTCAGTATCATATAGTCGATATCGGATATATGGTTTGCCTTAAGATAGGCATCTATTATGGGATAGGCCTCTACTGTACCGGTATCTATGATCCCGGTGATATCGCCGTAAATTATGACTGCGGCATCAGCCTTTCCGACATCCAGATCCGTTACCGTAAGTTCATGATCACGAAAGGTCAGAGGTCTTTTATTAAGCAGAAGAACTGCAAGACCGAGGATCAGAATACCTGCAGCCACTGTAAATACAAGTTTTTTCTTAGTCTGAGTCTTCATAATACTTTCTAAATATAACCAATAGTTTGTATGCTGAATTGAAACGATTTTATCATACCTGTTTATCATATGTCATGAACATGTATTGAAAGAAGCAGTCCGGATTTGGTAAAATCAGTTAATGAACTGACTTTAATCAACCTTAATTCGGAGGCATGGAAATGGAAAATGAAGAAAGACGCAGGAATCTGAGATTCAGCCTGTCTATCATGGTCTATATGACCAAGGTTTCTGATGACAGTGAAAAGATACCGGTAGAGGTGCTTGACGTATCAAGGACAGGCATAGGGTTTTATTCACCGAAGGAGCTTGAAAACGGCACGGTATATCAGGCTGATATAAAGCTCTGGACCGGCGATACCATACATGCATTCATTGAGATAGTCCGTGTACAGCAGAAAGATGAGGGTGCCATCTACGGCGGAATCTTTATCGGCATGCCTGAAGCTGACTGGTCACGTATCAGGGTATATGAGACCTATCAGGAAAACAGCGGAGAATAGAACGCTTTGAAGATAGGTTTTGTCAGTCTGGGCCTTATCGGAGGCTCTGTCGCGATGGCGATAAGGGAAAAATATCCCGATGCCGATATCGTTGCATACAACAGATCAAAAGAACCACTCGAAGCAGCTCTTCGCGACGGTGTGATAGATACGGCAGTCCATGAGATAGATGACAGCTTTATGGGATGCAGATACATATTCCTGTGCGCTCCGGTACAGACCAATATCTCATTTATCCCTAAGCTGCTGCCATACCTCACAGATGAGACCGTGCTTACCGATGTAGGCTCCACAAAGGGCAATATACATGCCGCACTCGAAAGCATTGCCCCCAATGTTCACTTCATAGGCGGCCATCCCATGGCAGGCAAGGAGAAGTCTTCGTATTTCAATGCATCCGGAGCACTTATCGACGGATGCTATTACTTCCTGACTCCGTCATCTGCCGCTACCAAAAAGGATATTTCTGACTTTGAGGATCTGATATCATCTCTTGGCTGCAATACCGTTACGGTAGATCCCGGAAAGCATGACTTCATAGTAGGAGCCATATCCCATGTGCCTCATATGGCTGCCTATACTTTAGTCAAGCTCGTAAAGGATGAGGATACCCCGGAGGAATACATGCGTGTAACAGCAGCCGGCGGCTTCAGAGACACCACAAGGGTCGCTTCTTCGGATCCTACGATGTGGGAGGAGATATGCCTTGCCAATCAGGATAATCTCACATGCCTCATGGACAAATACATAGATAGACTCAAAGAAGTAAGAGAGTACATAGCCGAAGGCGACAAGGAAGCACTTTACGGGTTCTTCAAGGAAGCCAAGGATTACAGGGACTCCATGATGAGATAATGAGTATAACGTTAAGCAAAAGAAACAAAGGCCTTAAAGGCAGATATACCGTCCCCGGTGATAAATCCATATCCCATCGTTCCGTAATGCTCGGCGCGATATCAGAAGGTACCGGTCATATCACCGGCTTTTTAAACGGTGCTGACTGCACTTCCACGATAAACTGCTTTAGGTCCATGGGTGTGGATATCGAATATGACGGCGGTACAGATGTCACCGTACACGGAGTCGGACTGCATGGATTAAAGTCTCCGGAAGCAATGCTCGATTGCGGCAATTCCGGCACGACCACCCGTATTATATCCGGTCTTTTATCAGGTCAGCCTTTTTCATCATCTCTTACCGGAGATGCCTCCATACAGAAACGACCCATGAAGAGGATCATAGAGCCTCTGAGCCTCATGGGAGCCGATATAAGATCAAAGCTTGATAACGGTTGCGCTCCGCTTATCATTTCCCCGTCAAAACTGCATGGTATTGCATATGCTTCACCCGTTGCCTCAGCACAGGTAAAGTCCTGTCTCCTTATGGCAGCTCTCTATGCCGATGGTTCTACTACGGTTACAGAGCCGGCTCTTTCAAGGAATCATACCGAGATCATGATGAGGGCTCTGGGTGCTGACATAAAAAGCGACGGCCTTTCTGTAACGCTTACTCCGGGATCACGTCTTTATTCACAGGATATAGCAGTTCCGGGAGATATCTCTTCAGCGGCATTTCTTATCGCTGCGGCACTCACCGTACCCGACTCGGATATAGTGATACAAAATGTCGGTATCAATCCTACAAGAGACGGGATACTTCGCGTATTTGAAGCCATGGGAGCTGATATAACACTTGTCGACAAACGGACGGCAGCAGGAGAGGATGTGGCTGATATCCACGTGAAGACGTCATCGCTTCACGGCACGGTAATATCCGGAGATATCATACCTACTCTGATAGACGAGCTTCCGGTGATAGCCGTTGTTGCTGCGTCTGCCGAGGGTACCACCTTGATAAAAGATGCAAAAGAGCTTAGAGTCAAGGAATCAGACAGGATATCTCTTGTGACCGCTAATCTAAAAGCCATGGGTGCGGATATAGAAGCAACGGAAGACGGCTTTATAATAAACGGGAAAGGCGATCCACTGCCGCTTCAAGGAGCAAAGATAGAGGATGCACTCGATCACAGGATGGCAATGTCCTTTGCCGTAGCAGCTCTTTTAGCTGACGGAGATACCGTTATACCTCATCCGGAGTGCGTATCTGTTTCTTACCCCGATTTCTTCAAAATCTTATCACTCTGATTGAATACGCGGTTTCGCTAGACTATAATGTCTGTATGAAGAGAAAGAAAGCACTTATACTTATCAATAATACTGCCGGACATGCTCAGGGCCACAGCGATACTTTCAGTATAGTTAAAGATTTTGCCGAGGCCGGATATGAGCCGCTTGTATTTCCCATAATCCCCGGCAGCAAACTGACCTCTGAGGAGCTTGTAAAAGACTACGGTGCTTCTTCGGATATCATCATGTGTGCCGGAGGTGACGGCACCCTTAATCACACCATGAATTCCATCATGAGCCTTGGCGCAGATAAAAGACCGCCTATGGCCTATGTTCCTTCCGGCAGCACCAATGATTTCGCGAGATGCCTCGGTGTACCCGACACAAGAAAAGAAGCTATAAACGTCGCTGTCAGCGGAAAGCCTTTCAAATATGACGTCGGAAAGATGAATGATAAATATTTCAATTATGTAGCTGCCTTCGGTGCTTTCTCCGAGATAAGCTACGATACGGATCAGACGCTAAAAAACGTCCTCGGATATGCGGCTTATGTGCTCAATGCCATAATGAACCTTCCGAAGAATCTCGGTTACGGAGTGAAGATGGAAATAAATACGGATGAGGGCAGCTATAAAGGCGAATATGTCTTCGGTGCCGTTTGCAATTCCGTCTCTGTAGGAGGCATGAAGCTTTTCGACAATGCAGATGTACAGCTTGATGACGGCAGTATGGAGCTGCTTCTGATACGCTCTCCTAAGAATCTTTCCGATTTCAATTCAGTTATTTCTGCTCTGGCGACAGGTGATGTGAACAATCCGAATATTTCCATTCATCCTGTGAAGGAGGCGACGTTCAGTTCGAAAGAATCGGTTTCCTGGACTTTGGACGGTGAGTTCGGAGGAAGCAGCAAGGATACAGAGATCAAGGTCTTAAAACAGGCTATGACCATTATAAGAGAGTAAAAAGGGAGGACATTTCAGATGCTTATGTCAGATGTAAAGGTAGAAGGAAAAGAAGCAACGCTAAAACTGGAGGGAAAGCTTGATGCTACAACTGCACCACAGCTTAAAGAGAAGCTTGAAGAGCTGACGGGAGATGTCACGGATATCAATATCGATATGTCGGATCTTGCCTATACTTCTTCAGCCGGTCTCAGACTGTTCCTGCAGTATCACAACCTGCTTCTTAAAGCAGGCGGTAAGCTTACACTGATGTATCCAAACGATATGATCATGGAGATCTTCGAGGATACAGGCATGGCGGACAGCCTTAATATTGTCAGATAATATTGTTTAAAGACGATAAAAACACAAAAGTCGGCACGATAATAACCAGATGGCTTTTCATAGTCATCTTCCTGGCTCTGCTCGTTTCTCTTGTCAGTATCATTTTTGTACAGACAGTCTATCAGAGAATGTATGCCATGGATCTTATAGCTGAGGGGGTAGATGACGTCAGTATTGACATTGATGAGACCTTCAGCAACGTACTCCGTGACTATACTCTGGGCTTTGCCGACATGATAGAAGACAACCGGAATTATATCACGGATGAATCCTGGCTTGTTGATCTCGTAGACATGAATTCCGATTTCCTGTCTGAGATCAATATCGTCGACAGACAGGGCTTTATAGTCAATTCCTCAATACCGGAATATATCGGGTGGGATATGTCTTCCGGTGAGCAGTCAGGTGAATTCATGTGTCTTCTTGACGGGGCAGATTACTATGAGCAGGAGCTGAGGGGTAATTCTTACGATGAAAACATCGAAATGGTCTATGCCGGTGCTGCTTTTTCTGACGGGAGCGGTTTCCTGGAGATAGGCATCAGCAAAAAAAACTATGAGGATTATCTTACGGCGTGCATGTCAGACGCAGTAAGGAACAGACGGATAGGCATAAACGGTCTGTATGCCATAGCCGATAAGGACTACAGGATCATAGGCAGTACTGATGATAAATTTAACGGTTATATCATAGAAAGGACCGAGATCCTTCCCGATAAGGATCAGGAGCCGAAGTATTCAAGAGTACGGATGTTTGATAAGGACTGTTATGTGGTCTCGATCATGAGGAACAACTACTATTATATCGGCGGATTTCCTGTTTCCGAAGCCGGCCGTTTCGGAAGGCTCGACAAGATACTCATCATTTCGATGAATATCCTGATGCTGCTCTGTATCTTCATCATATTGTCCAGACTGCTCAACAGGCATGTTGTAAAGGGAATAGAGGAAATAAACGCATCACTTTCAAAGATCACTCACGGCGATCTGGAAGAGAAGGCCGATGTAAAAAACTCCATAGAATTTGCAGAGCTTTCGGACGGTATCAATTCTACCGTGGACAGACTGAAGCAGATGATAGCCGAGGCGGATGCAAGGATAGACGAAGAACTTGCCATGGCAAACAGCATACAGCAGGCCTCACTGCCCGACTGTACTGATGAGTACCGTGACAATGATGCTTTCAGTCTTTATGCCAGCATGGAGACTGCCAAGACCGTAGGCGGAGATTTCTTTGATTTCTATAAACTGTCCGACCACCTTCTCGTTGTGACGATGGCTGATGTGTCGGACAAAGGCATACCTGCAGCAATGTTCATGATGAGAGCAAAGGCTGTGTTGAAAAGACTTGCCGAAGAGGGCAGGTCAGTGGAGGATATGGCTTCTGCCGCGAACAGTGAGCTTTGGGAAAACAATGAAGGAAGCATGTTCGTGACTGTATGGATAGGCTTCATAGACCTTGATACGGGAAGAGTGCAGTATGTACATGCCGGACATACCTGTCCTGTGCTCTTTGGTATAGACGGCCCTGTTTTTGTCAAGCAGAAGAGACAGCTTATGATGGGAGCGATGCCCGAAGTTAATTATCAGGGTCAGGAATTTACACTGCGCCCCGGAGAATCCCTCTTCCTGTATACCGACGGTGTAACTGAGGCTGAGGGAGAAGGAGATGAGCTGTACGGTAATGACAGACTGCTTTCTGTCATCGCCGCTAAACACGAGGCATACCGCAATAGCAGCAGGAAAGACTATTGTAAGGATATTTGCTGTTCAGTGACAGCTGATGTCCATGCTTTCAGCGGTGAGATACCACAGTCCGACGATATCACAGTGCTCTGTGTAAGATATAACAAAGGAAAGTAATTATTTTGCCAATACGGAGTGAATCTTCGTATACTATATCAAAGACAATACAACAAGGAGGTATTATCATGAGTGACAACAATGAAAAAAAGATCAATGATGATGCGCTTGAGAAAGTTGCAGGAGGCATGATCTATCATAACGAGGATATAACAGATCCCAAGCGTGATCCATACAGAACATGGGAAGTCATCAACAAC
>JAEEGO010000217.1 GCA_016280355.1 Lachnospiraceae bacterium
CGTCGTCACCGCCTATGACGTGAAGCGTGCCCAGGGTGCATCCAATGCCGCCTACGGTAACGAGAAGGTCATCCACAAGCAGCTGACCAGCCAGTATTCCGAGCTGGCGGATATGGAATACAGGCTTCACGAGGAAGAGGCTGCCCTCGATGAGGAGAAAGAAAAGAAGGCCCAGGAGATAGAAGCCGAGCAGGCCGCTCTCACTCAGAAAGAAGAGGAGATCAGGCGTCGCATCGATGATCTGCAGCAGAAGCTGGAGGTAGGCGCCGTCAGATGGACCATATCCGACAGGAGCATCCTTGAAGACTACGGCACACTCGCTTCACTGGACTCCGATATAAGAGAGCGTCTTGTGCCGATCGGGATCTTCATCTATATCCTCTCCATAGGAGTCTGTATCACGATCACGATCGCGATAATAAAGAAGAATAAAGAACGGATAGAAGCCTGGAAGCTTGGCGGACTGAGCAACACCATCATCAGAGAGCTATTCGTCAGACGCATCGGGCTGTCAGCTGCGCTGGGCGCCCTTATGGGGTCTCTCCTGGGAGCCGTAGCCTGCCCGCTGATCTTCAACCTTTTCTATGCCGGAGAGCTCGGTCTGGACTCACCTGTATATTCACCGGATCCGCTCACCGCTCTCCTGCTCCCTGTGCTGACACTCCTCGTCGTAGTAGTGACGGCACTTATCACCTATCACTGTGTCACATACAACAAGCAGATCTTCCCTGTCGTCAAGGATGAAGAAGAGGAGCTGACAGAATAGCAGTCGTCAGTGCACACAGGCACTCCGTGATGCACAGGAACCAGCCTGAAGTATCCCCCGTCACCCCGCCGAATGTCTTTTCGCATATATGTCTGTAGATGAAATACCACAGGGCTGATGCCCCTGCAGCGACCCCTCCGTACAGAGGAGATATGTATATCATGACGGCCGCCGTCACCATGCATTCCACAGCGAGCAGCGCCGTGACTGTCTTCTTATCGGATGCACTCCCCAGCTTCTCCAGCGATCCTCCGTTACCCGCACTCTTTACAGTCATCACCGAGATACCGCTCATGACCCTCGACAATACGAAAGAGAGTATGAATACCCTCAGTCCTCCCGCCTCATCCGCGAGTAGTATCTGATATACCGCTCCGAAATAAAGTATCATCAGGACTATGGTCCTTACCACCGCAAACGCACCTATATGTGCATCCTTCAGGATCCGAAGCCTCTCCTCCCGGGACCTGTAAGATGAGAGTGCATCCGACGTGTCCATATATCCGTCCAGATGAATCCCTCCCGTAATGATGAGCGGTATCACCGTCATCACTGCAGCCACAAACACCGGCTCAAGCCCCAGCTTCACTCCCGCCATACGGCACAGATATTCGACGCCCGCTATGACAGCACCTACGAAGGGAAAGAAGACAAACATATATCTCATGTCCTCATCTTCCCAGCTGATATGTGGCATGGGTATTCTGGAATACATGGAAAAAGCTATGATAATAGATCTGAACATGCTATCTGATCCTCTTTGGACAGCCGTATATCACTTCATATACCAGGTCCGAGCGTTGGGCGCACCATGCGTTGAGCCGTGCCAGGAGCCCCCTGTAGCTCTCTGTCTCCCCGCCATAGACTATGCCGTCCCTGTGGACATCCCCTGAGACTATGACGAGCGATCCTGCTGCGTCTGCCAGTGCAGATATATCCGATACGAGTTTCATGTAGACTTCGTCCTCATATCTTACGCCGTCTTCGGTAAAGAGCTCATTCGCAGCGAGATTGGTCAGACACTCCAGCAGCACACAGCCGCCTCTTATCTCCTCCGAGATCTCTCCGATATCGACGGACTGCTCTATGGTCGTGAAGCCGAGCCCTTCCCTGCGGCTGCGGTGCCTGGCAATACGTTCCGCCCCGCGCCCGTCGCCATCATCCGTCCCGTATCTCATGGTAGCGAGATAGTAGCAGGGCTTCTCATATCTCAGCGCTTCCTTTTCGGCATACTCGGACTTGCCCGATGCAGCTCCTCCGATGATGAGCTCCACCATTATTTCATATAGGCATCTATTCCGTCAGCTATGCCCTTCGCTATCTTCCACTGATAGTCATCCGTCGCCATAAGGGCGTCCTCAGCAGGATTGGTCATATATCCCATCTCAATTATGGTCACCGGCACCTGACACCAGTTGATTCCGCTCATGGTATCTGTCTCCCATACGCGCTCCCTCTTGCATCCGGTAGAAGCCACCACATTATTCAGCACGGCGGTGGACAGGGCCTTGCTCTGTCCGTAGAGTGCCCCGTTATATGGATTGCCCGGAGTCTGGCATATGGTCATCGCTCCGTTTGCAGAGCTGTTGGAAGAGCCGTTCGCATGTACCCTGACGAAAGCATTTGCTCCCGCATTGTTCGCTATCTGTGCTCTCTCCGCGTTACTGATGTTCACATCCTGACTGGTACGTATCATCACCACCTGGTAGCCTCTGTTCTGCAGCTCCTGCTGCAGCTTCAGCGATACCGCGAGAGTCAGCTGCGACTCAGCCAGTCCGCTCACCACTCCGCTGGTACCTCCCGCCACCTTGGTCTTCATCTCGCTGGATCCGGGACCCAGCGGCTCCTTGCCGTTATTTCCCTTTGCCTGATGGCCGGCATCTATGGCTATCACCTTGCCCTTCGGCACGGCAGTCACTGTCTGGGGCTGAGTCTGTGCTTCCGCGGTCTCCTGCTCCCCGGCCGCGGCATTGTCCGCAGATACCGTATCAGAAGCAGGCTCAGCCTGCGCTGCATTTTCAGAGACCTGATCTGCCCCGTCCAAAGCCTCATCCGCCTCGTTTTCGGATACTGCTGCTTCATCCGGCTGCGGCATATCCCCCGGCATGGCAACTCCGGGGATTCCCTTTTCGGCAGCTTCTCCTGCTGTGATCAGCACCATGTCCGTGGTCTCTTCCTGCCCGGACATGCCCATATTTCCCTGAGTTGCAGAGTCGGTCACTATGGCGAAGCTCGGTGCCTCGGATACAGCCTCGGTCGATGCTTCATCTTTTTTTTCAGCCTTTTTGTCCGCACATCCTGCGACCGTAAGACCTATTGTCAGTATGAGGAGCGGAG
>JAEEGO010000218.1 GCA_016280355.1 Lachnospiraceae bacterium
ATGAGCGTCAGTATGGGAGCATACATGAAGATGAAGATGATGCCCATGTAGATCTTCTCTATCTTCGCCTTCATCCTTCATCTCCTTTGTTATCGGATATGATGGATATCACCATATTGACCACTATGAAGACCATCAGCACTATCGAAAGTCCTGCTCCCAGATTCCAGTCGTAGGCGAGAGTGAACTCCTGCTCTATGACATTTCCGATAAGGAGGATCTTGGAGCCTCCAAGCATCGTAGAAATGGCGAAGGTGGTAAGTGCCGGTATGAAGACCATCGTGACTCCGGAGATTATGCCCGGTACCGTAAGCGGGAGCGTCACTTTAAAGAAGGTCTGTCTCTCATCGGCGCCGAGATCTCTTGCTGCATTCAGCACGTTATCATCGATGCTCGAAAGCGAATTGTATATCGGAAGTATCATGAAAGGCAGGAAGTTGTAGACCATGCCTATGACTATGGCTCCGGGAGTATTGATCACGTTCATCTCCGGCAGATGCAGGAAAGAAAGTATACCGTTTATCACTCCCTTATTCTCCATCAGAGTCATCCATGCCAGGGTACGCAGCAGGAAGTTCATCCACATGGGGAGTATGAAAAGGGTGATGATAAGGCTCTGGCTTGATAGCTTGTTTTTGGCAAGTATCATCCCCAGAGGATAGGCCAGGAAAAAGCAGATCACCGTACTTATTACGGACAGCGCAAGAGCGAGCCAGAGTGCTCTCGCATGCACCGGCTGTGCTATAGCAGCTATGTTTTCAAGTGTGAAGGCTCCTGTCTCATCGGTGAGTCCGTAGAAGAATATCATTACCAGAGGCACTATGATAAAGATCAGTGCCCATGCGATATACGGCGATGCAAGCAGCCTTGATGTCCTCTTGTTTCTATTCATCGATCGCCATGGCCTCTTCGTCTTCCGACTCGGGCCTGTTCATGACCTGTATGTTGAAAGGATCTACTTTGATATCTATCTCGCTGCCTACGTCAAAGAGTCGCGTGGAGTGTACGAGCCATTCGAACCCTCCTGCCTGTACCTCCATCTCGTAGTGCACGCCTTTGAATATCACGTGGGAGACAGTGCCCGGCATTGTCCCCTTGCCTCTGGGCACCAGCTCTACGTCCTCGGGTCTTATCACGACGTCCACAGGCTTGTTCTCACCGAAGTCTCTGTCGACACAGACGAATTCCGTATCCAGTATGTTCACGAGCTCATCGCGCACCATCGTGGCGTGTATGATATTGGAATCCCCTATGAAGTCTGCCACAAAAGCATTTTCAGGCTCATTGTATATATCCTCGGGACTTCCCTCCTGCTGGATATAGCCCTGATTCATTACCACGATATGATCCGACATGGTCAGCGCTTCTTCCTGATCGTGAGTCACGTATATGAAAGTGATGCCAAGCTCGTTCTTTAGTCTTATAAGCTCATACTGCATGTCCTGTCTGAGCTTCAGATCCAGTGCACCTAAAGGCTCGTCGAGAAGCAGCACCTTGGGCTCGTTGACTATGGCTCTCGCTATGGCCACCCTCTGCTGCTGTCCTCCCGAAAGAGAACCCGGCATGCGGTGCTCATAGCCGTCAAGGTTCACGAGCTTTAATGCATAGTGGATCTTGTCTTCGATATATTCCCTGGATTTGTTCTTTATTTTGAGACCGAATGCGATATTCTCCGCCACATCCATATGTGTGAAGAGTGCATACTTCTGAAAGACCGTATTGAGCGGGCGCTTGTTCGGTGCAAGGTATGTGATATCCATACCGTCGAAGATGACCTGACCCTTGTCCGGCTTCTCAAAACCGCCTATGATGCGCAGTGTCGTGGTCTTGCCGCAGCCCGAGGGTCCGAGCAGTGTCACGAACTCATTCTCATGTATCGTAAGACACAGATCATCAAGTATCAGCTCTCCGTCAAATGACTTTGAGATATGGTTCAGCTGTATCAGTTCCTTGCTCACTTCACATACTCCGCTTCTATTTCTTTTACTCTCCTGTAGAGACGCTCATTGGCCGGTACCTTGATGCCGTGCTTCTTTCCGAGAGCGATGACTTCTCCGGCAAACATATCCACCTCTGAAGCCCTGCCCTGTCTCCTGTCCTGTCCCATGGACGGAATAGCGTCGGGATCCAGTGAACCTATGATATCGAGGTACTGGTTGATCTCCTTCTCACCAAGGTCTATACCCTCAGCCTGTCCCACTGCCACCACCTCGCGCATGGCGCCTACGGTAAATACAAAAGCCTCCGAGCCCGGCTCCGTGGCTCCTGCATATCCTGTGTCATATACCATGCAGGTCTGGTTGATGCCCACATTGAGCATGAACTTGCTCCACATCCTGTACATGATCTCGGGTTCCACCGTGTGCGGTACCTTGCACTCATCAAAAAGAGCTGCCGTCTCATCAAGCTTTGCCTTCAGGCTGTCATCGGCATCCTTCGGCACTCCTATGAAAAGCTCTCCGTGTTTGCTGTATTTTATCCCGGTACCGTCTCTTTGCGCATCCATACCCTGTGATACGGTATAGAGCACCTTTTCCGCTCCGAATCTTTCTCCTATTATCCTCTCGCTTGATATGCCGTTAAGCATCGATACAAAGACTGTACCTTCATGTACGAGAGGAGCCATCAGATCGAGAGCCTCCTGCAGTGCGGGATATTTGACTCCCACAAGGATAAGATCTGCTTTTCCTGATCTCAGAAATTCTTCTGTTGTCTCTATGGGATATGTGACTGAACGTCCGTTGATGCTGTAGCTGTCACTCCTGTGACGCGAAGCCCTTTCAGCGTCCATCACGAAGGCTGCATGTCCGTCCTTCAGATTCTCGACTATCTCGCCGCCAAAGAGGAGTCCCAGAGCTCCCATTCCAACTATCGCTACGTTTTTCATACCTTTACCTCCCGGCTATGAAAAGCACTCCGAGCGTACCCGGTCCGCAGTGGCAGGATATGATCCCGCCTGCCCTTGTTTCTATGATATCCCTGAAGCGTGACAGCGATGCCAGATATTTCTTCACATCCTCCACTATGGCTTCATCCACTCCCGAGTGAGTAATATATACGGCTTCCGGCTTTGCCTCCCTCAGCTCGTCTTCCATCTCCTGTACATATCTCATGATGACTGCATGCAGGCTTCCTCTGTACTTCTGTGCCACATGCATCTTACCGTTCTCTACGACTATCTTCGGCTTGATCTTTAACGTGCCAGCAAAAAGTGCGGTAACCGATGAGCATCTGCCTCCTCTGTGAAGATACTCGAGGGTATCTATCACGAAGCTTGCCCTTACCCTCGGCGCGAGCTCTCTCATGGCAGTCTCTATCTGCCTTATATTCGCACCCTCATCTCTCATCCTCACGGCTTCCATGATCACGAGTCCTATACCTGACGAGAGATTTCTGGAATCCACCACCACTACATGGTCTTCGTATTCCAGATCCGTCGCTGCAAGACGTACGGCCTGGCACGCACCTGAGAAGTCGGATGATATGCCTATGAACACTACATCATCCCCGGCCTCCATTGCTTCCTTCAGTGCTTCCTCTGCATCTGCCGGTGAAAATGCTGCCGTAGCAGGCACCGAGCGGTTCTCTCCCGCCCACTTGAAGATCTCATCGACGGTGATATCTATGCCGTCTTTGCCCGTCCTGTCTCCCATAGTGATATAAAGCGGTATGATCTTTATATCATGCCTGCTTATATACTCCGGACTCAGATCGTTCGTGCTGTCTGCATAGATCCTTATCATTGACATGCTCCTTTATTCCTGCCTGTCACATTACCGGCTGATGTCGGATCGTGGCGGTTTTATTTCAGCTCATACTCCAGCTTGACCGTGATGGATGCTGTCTTCCATCTCGAGCTCGTATCAAAGGCTCCGTCATAGGTATAGTCCTGTGTGCCGGAGTTCTTGGCTACTATCTGGAATACTCCGAGATTTGAATTTACGAGTTTTCCGGGTGTTGCTCCGGCATATACGGAGATGATGTCGATCCTGTCCCTTGCATTCTCCGTAGCCTTGCCTATGAGGTCAAGCTTCACATCATCCAGTGTCGTGCAGTAGTACTCGGGCAGATCCGAGTCAAACTCTATGCCGGACTCCAAAAGGTCCGTGACATCCCTTGATATCTTCTCCACCTTGTCTATATCGTTTGACGTGACGGTGATCGTCTGCCACAGATCATAGCCGTCAAACTCGGAATACCTGTAGTCTCCGGTATCGCTGTACACATCTCTTTCAGCCTGACGTACGGATATGGAGCTGAGCACTATCTCGTCTTCCTTTATACCGTTATCTGTCAGGTATTTCTTTACACTTGCAGCGTCCTGCTTGATCTGCTTGAAAGCCTGATCCGTAGTATACGCATGTGTATTGAAGGTGCCCCTCCATATGATCAGATCGGACTCGAAGTCCACACTTGCAGATCCTGTGGCTCCTATGGTGTGGCTTTCCACCGAGCGGAACCTTGACAGTCCGAAAGCAAGGAGTCCTGCCGCTATGATTATGGATAAGCATATGATAAATACTGAGCCCCAGCCCAGACCGTACCTCACCGGCTTGACCTTTGCCGGTTTGCCTCCCTGCACATTGTTTGCTGCTGCATTGTTCTCTGTTGTACTGCTTACTGTTATATTGTTCTCTTCCATTTTCAACCTCCCTGACACGTGTGTTTTATCACTTGATCTGTGTGCCGAGTATCTCTTCTGCCTTGGCTACAGCCGCAGGAATGCCGGATGCATCCTTGCCGCCTGCCTGTGCCATGTTCGGACGGCCTCCTCCGCCGCCTCCCACACACTTTGCGACTTCGCGTATGATATTGCCCGCATGTGCGCCTTTTCCTACAGCGCCGTCTGTAGCGGATACCACTACATTCACTTTGCCGTCAGCATCGGAGAGCAGTACCACTACGCCCTCTCCCAGCTTGACCTTGAGTTCATCAGACAGCTCTCTGAGTCCGTTCATGTCAACGCCCGAAGGAGTCGCAGTCAGAAGCTTCACCCCGTTTATCTCCTTCACATTGTCCATCACATCGCCCAGTGCATCCTTTGCCGCCTTGGACTTCAGTGACTCGTTCTCTGCCTTAAGCTCCTTGAGCTCCCTCATCATCTTCTCAATATGTGACATGAGCTCCTGAGGTGATGACTTCATGGTCTTTGCAGCTTCGTTCAGAGTTTCCTCCACATCCCTGTAGTACTCTATGACGTTGTTGCCGGTCACAGCCTCTATACGTCTGACACCCGCAGCCACTCCCGACTCCGAGAGTATCTTGAAGAACTTTATCTCTGCTGTATTCTTCACGTGCGTACCGCCGCAGAGCTCTATGGACCAGTCGCCCATGTTAACTACCCTGACTTCATCTCCGTACTTCTCACCGAAAAGAGCCATGGCTCCGGTCTTCTTTGCCTCCTCTATGGACATCACCTTTGTATCTACTTCGAGGGCATCTGCAATCTTGCGGTTCACTATCTTCTCAGCTTCGAGCAGCTGACCTGTCGTCATAGCCTCACCGTAGCTGAAGTCAAACCTTGTCCTCTTTCCGTCCTGATATGACCCCTGCTGCTCAACGCTGTCTCCGAGCACACTCCTCAAAGCCTTCTGTAGCAGGTGCGTAGCCGAATGGTTCATGCAGGTGCTCATCCTGTTGTCTTTGTCGACTTCAAACGATGCATCCGCAGACTTCTTTATCTCTCCGGATCTTACTATACCCACATGTCCGATGCGGTCTCCGGGAAGCTTCACTGCTTCCTTCACCTCGAATTCTCCATCATCAGTGACTATCCTTCCCTTGTCACCCTTCTGACCTCCCATGGTCGCATAGAAAGGCGTCCTGTCAGTGATCACTGTGCCCTCCATGCCGAGAGTCAGGCGATCCACGAGTGCAGTGCCGTCTGACATTGCAAGCACCCTGCTCTTTTCCGTGAGTGTGTCATATCCGGTGAATACACTCTTTATCTCAGGATCCAGTGCATCATATACCGACAGATTGTTCGTAAGGTCTGCAGAGAAGTTCTGGCTCTCACGCGCCTTCTTCTTCTGTCCCTCCATGGCCTCAGCGAAGCCCTTCTCGTCTACGGTAAAGCCTTTTTCCTTCGCGATCTCAAGTGTGAGCTCCAGAGGGAAGCCGAAGGTATCGTAGAGATAGAAAGCTGTCTTGCCGTCTATCACCTTATCGTTCTCTTCCTGCTTCCTGGAGATGATCTTTTCCATCTCCTTCATTCCGTTCTCAAGGGCGCTCTCGAACCTCATGATCTCGTTACGAAGTTCCTTGATGATGAACTCTCTGTTGGCCTTCAGCAGAGGATAACTCTCTTTGTATATCTGCTGGATATAGATCACGGCTATATCTATCAGGTTTTCCTTCTTGAAGCCAAGCAGCCTTCCGTGTCTTACAGCACGTCTTATGAGTCTTCTCAGCACATATCCTGCTCCCGCATTTGAGGGAGTAAGACGAGCCGTATCGCCTATCAGCATCACCGAAGTCCTCAGATGATCCGCCAGTATCCTCATGGATCTGGTCTTCTCCTCGTCCTCTCCGTATGTGATGCCTGCATTCTTCTCTATATACGCTATGACCATCTTGAAGAGATCAGTCTGGTATACATCCTTTGTGCCGTTGAGGAAAGCAAGTATCCTCTCGAGTCCCCAGCCGGTATCCACGTTCTTCTGCTTCAGCGGAGTAAGATGACCGTCCTTATGCTTCTCGTACTGCATGAAGACGTCATTTCCAAGCTCCGTATATTTACCGCAGTCGCATCCGGGTCCGCAGTCAGGTCCGCAGTCGGGCACATCCGCTATATAAAACATCTCACTGTCCGGACCGCAGGGGCCGTACTCCAGTCCCCACCAGTTGTCCTTTGCCG
>JAEEGO010000219.1 GCA_016280355.1 Lachnospiraceae bacterium
ATTGTATTTGCGGTGCTGGTGTCTATGGGTGCAGGTTTTGCACCGAGCAGAAGGGCTATGCGGCTATCGGCACTCGAAGCTATAAGGAATAATTAGGATATTTCAGGCGGAATGTGTATGTTTTCGGGCAGACGGAAGTACGCATCTGATATGAAAATAAAACCGGAGATAGGTTTACATAAATGATTTTCAGCTCGTTGGAATTTATTTTGAGGTTTCTTCCCGTATTCCTCCTCGTGTACTATCTGGTGCCGAGAGGATGGAAGAATGCTGTACTCCTGTTGGGGAGTATAGTTTTCTATGCCTTCGGTGAGCCGAAGTACGTGATACTGATCGCTGCATCGGTAGTGGTGAACTATTTCCTTGCGAAGTTCATGGCCGGAAGGCAGGGGAAGATATCGAGGCGGTTTGTTTTTATAGTTGACATAATATTTAATGTCGGAATACTTGTGGTGTTCAAGTACCTCGGATTCATAGTCACCAATATAAACAGATTTGCCGGGACAGCCTTTATCGTCCCGTCTATCGCACTCCCGCTCGGTATCTCGTTCTATACTTTCCAGATACTCTCATATGAGGCGGATGTCTACAAAAAGCAGGTGCCCTACGACAGATCGCTCATAGATCTGGGTGCATATATCCTGATGTTCCCCCAGCTCATAGCAGGACCCATAGTGAACTACAGAGAGGTCGCGCTGGATATGAAGAGCAGGGTGATGAAGCCTGAATATATAGAGGAGGGACTCCAGCCCTTCATCATAGGACTTGCCATGAAGGTACTGCTTGCAAATAACCTCGGGACAGTCTGGGATAATGTGGGTACTGCCGGATATGAGAATATTTCCACCGCTTTTGCATGGATAGGAGCACTGTCTTATACGATGCAGATCTATTTTGACTTCGCAGGCTATTCACTCATGGCGATAGGTCTGGGACGTATGCTCGGGTTCACTCTGCCGGAAAACTTCAATCATCCGTATATGGCAGTCAGCGTCAGGGATTTCTGGAACAGGTGGCATATCACTCTCACCAGATGGTTCAGAGAATATGTATATATACCGCTCGGGGGCAACAGGAAGGGCAGGATTCGTACTTATGTAAACCTACTCGTAGTGTGGTTTATCACCGGTCTGTGGCATGGAGCCGAGTGGAGCTTCATATTGTGGGGACTTTATTACTTCTGTCTGGTGGTAATAGAGAGGCTCTTCCTCGGAAAGCTGCTGAAAAAGCTGCCGAAGATAGTGGGGTGGCTTTATACGATCGTTATAGTGATGATAGGCTGGGTGCTCTTTGCTACTGAAAGTGTGGAGAGTACATTGGTTTACATAACACGAATGTTTGGCTTCTACGGAGGCACGGACTATCTCGATCATATCGGAAGCGTGGCTGCATTGCTGGTGTGCGGGGCATTTTTTGCGACACCGGTATTTACGAGATTCATGAAACGGTACGGAAAGAGCATAGCGGGTACGATAATCCTGGTCGTTCTTTTCTGGGCATCGGTGATAGCGCTGGTTGATACGGTATATAATCCGTTCCTGTATTTCAGGTTCTGATTTATGTTTACATAACTATGAAAAAGTACAGATTGCTCATAATCTTAATAGCGATGACGGTACTGATCTCGATACCGGGACTTTATCTGAATATCTGTGACCGAAGCTTCAAGCATCCTGCGGCCGCTGTGATGATCCATGCCGTGAAGAATAACGAGGTACAGAGTATGATACCGGAGCCTGTGGCCGGATTACTTGGGTTACATAACTCTACAGCGGATATCCCCGATGACATCAGTGCGGTCATAGAAGCATCGGCCTCGGCTAATAGTTTACATAATTCAAACAGCGTTTCTTCCGTCAGTGATAATGAGGGTGACGGAGCAGATGCCGGTGCAGGGGAAACGGACGATCCGGATAGCGAAACGGAAGATGATGACGAGAGCGAAGATGACGAAGACGAAGATGACGATGAGGATGAAGAAGATGACGAGGAAGAAGAGGATGTCTTCCCGAAGGAATTCACTACAGTAGATGATGATTACTTCAAGGATGCCTGCTTCCTGGGGGACTCCAGGGTGCAGGGTCTGGGACTCTACTCCGATCTGCCTGCCGTGAACTACGGTGTGGTGAGCATGCAGCTGTACAAGGTATTCGAAAGGAAGGCAATCAGTACGCCGACCGGCAAGGTCACCGTGCCGGAGAAGCTTACGATGGATCCGCCGTACGGCAAGGTGTATCTCAAATTCGGTATTAATGAGCTCGGCTGGGGCAATAACGGGCTTTTCGAGGAATACTATTATACGCTTATCGACTATATCAAGGCTGTGGAGCCGGATGCGACCATATATGTCATGAGTGTGATCCATGTGACTGCCGCCGAGGATGCGAGCTCAAGTGTCTTCAATAATGATGCGATCAACAAAAGAAACGAGGTCATAAAGGAGATCGCGGAAAATGAACACGTCTATTACCTTGATCTGAATGAGGTCTTTACCGATGAGAATGGCTGTCTTCCGACGGAGGACTCCTTCGACGGTATCCACATCAGAGCACAGGCCATGTATAAATGGGTAGACTATCTTAAGACTCACGCTATAGAATAGTATTTGATGAAACACAGATCCACGAACATCAACATGACGGAGGGAAGGCCGATAATGCTTCTTCTGGCTTTTTCTCTGCCGCTCTTCATAGGTAATCTTTTCCAGCAGGCCTACAACATGGCTGATTCCGTGATAGTAGGTCGACTGCTCGGTGCGGGCTCGTTTGCGGCTGTCGGGGCCACGACTTCGGTTTCATTTCTTTTCTTTTCCGTATGCAACGGTATAGGAAGCGGAGGAGGCATCATCACCTCGCAGTTTTTCGGCGGGGGAGATATAGATAAGGTAAAAAAGGCCATAACCAACTCGGCCTATCTTATGATAGGAGTGTCGGCTGTCATGGGAGCTGTTGCTTTTGTTGCTTCTCCGTTTGTGCTTGCCATGATAGGAACACCCGAGGATATCATGGAGGAGGCCGTCATCTATATGCGCGTAAGCTGTGTGGGCGTGCCCATGATAGCTCTGTATAATTATGCTTCATCGATGTTACGGGCTCTCGGGGACTCAAAGGTGCCGCTTTATTTCCTGATATTTGCATGTATTCTTAACGTGATACTGGATCTGCTCTTTGTGGGAAGCTTCGGTATGGGCGTCTTCGGAGCTGCGCTTGCGACCGCACTGTCACAGCTTACGTCGGGACTCGGATGTCTGATCTTTGCTTTCATGACCAATCCGTGCTTCAAGCTGAAGCGGTCTCATTTTGTATTTGATAAGAAAATATTCTTCGGAGCCGCAAGACTCGGGGTGCCGCTTGCAATGCAGTGGGGGCTGATCGCGGTCTCTACGACGGCACTGCAGCTTGTGGTCAATTCCTTCGGGACCGCTGCGGTAGCTGCTTTCACGGCTACGAGCCGTATAGAGATGCTGGCACACCAGCCTTTCGGATCGCTGGGGACGGCACTTTCGACATATGCCGGGCAGAACTTCGGTGCCGGCAGGATAGACCGTGTGAAAAACGGTCTGAATGAGAGCGGAGTGCTGATGATGGCTTTCACCCTCCTGATCTGGGGACTCATGCAGCTTTTCGGTGAGCAGATGATAGGTATATTCGTGACGGATGCCGAGGTCATAGCCATGGGAGGTACCGCGCTGAGGCTTACCAGCTGGTTCTATATCTTCCTTGGAGTCATATATATAATAAGAGGCACTCTGAACGGCGTGGGAGATGCGCTATTCTCTCTGATCAACGGTATCATAGAGGTGATCTGCCGTATAGGACTGCCTTACATCCTGCTGCTGATCCCCATGATGGGCGTGTGGGGTATATGGTGGACAGCGGCTCTTACCTGGCTGATCAGCGCCGTGTTCTGTGCTCTAAGATATCTGGCGTGGCGAAAAAAGACCGTAAAAAGCGGTATTTAGGCGCCGGAAACAAAACATGAAAAGTGTCCAATGAAATGCCGGACACGCTATGTTAAAATCTCCCCTGTAGTGAATATAAGAGGCTTAATACGCCGGAGGTAATATGTCTGTAGCCATAGTCACGGACAGTAACAGCGGTATCACACAGGATGAGGCAGGCAAGCTGGGACTTTATGTCC
>JAEEGO010000220.1 GCA_016280355.1 Lachnospiraceae bacterium
CTGTTCATGTTCAGGAAGAGCATGCTGGACGGAGCCGATCTCAGACCCATAGGCTGGAAGATCATGGTCGAAGTACTGGCAATGTGCGAATACAGGCTTGTTATAGAGATACCGTATGAATTCCATGACAGGAATTCCGGAGAGTCCAAGATATCAAAGAAGGTATCGATGCAGTATATGGAACAGCTGAAGGATCTGAGAAAGCGTGAGATAAGGCATGATTCGGTGATCGTGACCAGATGGTCGCCGAACTTTACCGAGACCATGATAAATAAGTATTGCCCGATAGAGGAAATATGAAACGAAAAGAAGAAGACGAGAAAAAGTATATAAGGATAAGGGGTGCCAGAGAGCATAATCTGAAATCCCTGTCGGTGGATATACCGAGAAATGAACTGATCGTGATGACAGGCTTGTCCGGATCGGGCAAGTCTTCTTTAGCTTTTGACACTATATACGCGGAAGGACAGCGCAGATATATGCAGTCCCTGTCAAGCTATGCCCGTATGTTTTTGGGACAGATGGACAAGCCTGATGTGGATTCCATAGAAGGCCTGCCTCCTGCCATATCCATAGATCAGAAGTCTACAAACAGGAATCCGCGATCGACCGTGGGTACCGTGACCGAGATATACGACTACCTCAGGCTGCTGTATGCAAGGATCGGGATACCTCATTGTCCGGAATGCGGCAAGCCGATAGAAAGGCAGACCGCTGATCAGATGGCAGATGCCCTGATGAAGCTGCCGGAGAGGACTAAGATACAGCTTCTCGCACCGGTAGTAAGAGGCAAGAAGGGACGCCATGAGAAAGTCCTTGAGAGGGCACGCAGGTCCGGATATGCAAGAGTGATAGTAGACGGTTCGCAGTATGATCTGTCCGAAGACATAGAGCTGGATAAGAATATCAGACATTCCATAGACGTCGTGGTTGACAGGCTCATAGTGAAGCCCGGGATCGAGACGAGGCTTGCGGATTCGATCGAGAATGTGCTGGAGATATCGGACGGCCTTTTAAACGTGGATGTTGATGGCGGACAGGAAACCCTTGCCTTCTCCAACAGCTTTTCCTGTCCCGACTGCGGCATTTCCATACCGCCTATAGAGCCGAGGAGCTTTTCTTTCAACAATCCGTTTGGCGCCTGTCCTACATGCGCGGGCCTGGGATACAAGATGGAGTTTGATGAGGATCTGATGATACCGGACAGATCACTGTCTTTCAACGAAGGATGTGTGAACTGTATGGGATGGATGAATTCCAGAGATCCGGGAAGCTATACACATGCCCTGCTTGAGGCACTTGCCAAAAAATACAGATTTTCACTGGATACTCCGTATGAGAAGCTTTCAGAAAAGGCCAGACAGGTATTCATACACGGAACAAACGGAGAAGTAGTAAAGGTCCACTACAAAGGACAGCGATCTGAAGGTGTATATGATGAGGCGTTCGAGGGACTTTTGAAGAACATGGAGCGCCGGTACAGGGAAACCTTCTCGGATTCGGCAAAAGCAGAATACGAACAATACATGAGGATATCACCCTGTGAGACCTGTAAGGGCCAGAGACTGAAAAAGGAATCACTTGCCGTCACGGTAGATGACAGGAATATCTTTGAACTTACCGAGATGTCAGTAAAGCAGCTTCTGGCGTACTTCGACACGATACCCGAATCCATCACGGAGCAGCAACAGCGCATAGGAAAGCAGATCATAAAAGAGATACATTCGCGGATACGTTTTATGAACGATGTCGGACTGGATTATCTTACGCTCTCAAGGGCCACGGGGACGCTGTCCGGAGGAGAGGCCCAGCGTATCAGACTGGCCACGCAGATAGGCAGCGGTCTGGTGGGAGTGGCTTATATTCTGGATGAGCCTTCCATCGGCCTGCATCAAAGGGACAATGATAAGCTGCTGGCTACTCTCAGGCATCTGCGGGATCTAGGGAATACACTGATAGTTGTAGAGCATGATGAAGATACGATGAGAGCGGCCGACCGCATCATAGACATAGGTCCCGGCGCCGGCATAAGGGGAGGCGAACTGGTAGCCGAAGGCACGGCTGATGAGATAATGAAGGTGAAGGAGTCGATAACCGGCAGATATCTGTCGGGAGAACTGACCATCCCTGTACCTTCGAAAAGAAGAAAACCCACCGGCTGGATAGAGATCAAAAATGCCAGAGAGAACAACCTTAAAAACGTAAATGTCAGGATACCGGTCGGCGTGATGACGATAGTGACCGGCGTGTCCGGATCGGGCAAATCGTCGCTCATCAATGAGATCCTGTATAAAACGGCAGCCAGAAAGCTGAACAGAGCACGGATCATACCGGGAGTCTCTGACGGTATAGAGGGACTCGAAGCGTTAGATAAGGTGATAGATATAGACCAGTCGCCGATAGGAAGGACACCCAGATCAAATCCGGCAACTTACACCGGAGTATTCGACCAGATAAGGGATCTGTTTGCCGGTACACAGGAGGCAAGAGCGAGAGGATATAAGAAAGGCAGGTTTTCCTTCAATGTTAAAGGCGGCCGATGTGAGGCCTGCAGCGGGGACGGCATAATCAAGATAGAGATGCACTTCCTGCCGGATGTATTCGTACCATGCGATGTATGCCACGGGAAGCGTTACAACAGAGAAACACTTGATATCACATACAAAGGCAAAAACATAGCGGATGTGCTGGATATGACGGTGGAAGAGGCTCTTGCTTTCTTTGAGAACGTTCCCACGATAAAGAATAAGATCCAGACGCTGTTTGATGTCGGACTCGGCTATGTCAAGCTCGGCCAGCCCTCTACCGAGCTGTCCGGAGGAGAGGCCCAGAGGATCAAGCTGGCTTCGGAGCTTTCGAGAAAAAGCACCGGCAAAACACTGTATATCCTGGATGAACCGACAACAGGACTGCACTTTGATGATGTGAAAAAACTTGTGACTATCCTTCAGAGGCTTGCCGATATGGGCAACACAGTAGTTGTCATAGAGCACAACCTCGATGTCATCAAATGCGGTGACTATATCGTAGATATGGGCCCGGAGGGCGGAGACGGAGGAGGCACCGTGGTAGCCTGCGGCACTCCCGAGAAAGTGGCAAAGACGAAGAAAAGTCATACCGGCAGATATATCTCAAGGATGCTGAAGGACTAATTTTAAATCAGGGGTTCAGAAATACGGGAAACCGTCCGATGTAATATCTACAGGGACGTTTTTTATAGCGCAGGTGCGCTTTTATATATGCACGGATGCAGAAATACAGGCTGCATCCGTGCTTTTTGTTTATTTGGAAAAGCCGCATTGAAAGTTTCCCGTTTTCGTGGCATAGTATAGTATTGATATTTTGTTGGCAAATAACAGCGAAACGAGGAAGAAATGAGCGGAACAGATATTGGTATAGATCTGGGCACGGCCAGCGTGCTGGTATACATCAGAGGGAAAGGAGTTGTCCTCAAAGAGCCCTCTGTCGTGGCCTTTGACAGAGATACAAACAAGATAATGGCTATCGGAGAGGAAGCCCGCCTGATGCTGGGACGTACTCCGGGAAATATAGTAGCCATAAGACCCATGAGACAGGGAGTCATCTCCAACTACACTGTCACGGAAAAGATGCTGAAGTACTTCATACAGAAGGCAGTAGGCAAGAGGACCTTCAGAAAACCGAGAGTGTGCGTGGGAGTACCGTCGGCAGCATCCGAGGTCGAGAGAAAGGCCGTGGAGGATGCAGCATACCAGGCTGGGGCCAGAGATGTAAAGATCATTGAGGAGCCCTTGGCGGCGGCTATCGGTGCCGGCATAGACATCATAAAGGCATGCGGCAACATGGTAGTGGATATCGGTGGCGGAACATCCGATATAGCGGTCATATCTTTAGGCGGTCCGGTTGAGTCAACATCCATAAAGGTTGCCGGAGACGATTTCGATGAAGCTATCGTCAGATACATGAGAAAGAAGCACAACCTTCTTATAGGAGAGCCGACAGCCGAGGACCTGAAGATAAACATAGGAGCAGTCTTCAAACAGCCTGAAGTGGACTACATGGATGTGCGAGGAAGGAATCTGCTGACCGGTCTGCCTGTAACTGTCAAGGTATCTTCAGAGGAGACAGAGGAAGCCCTGAGAGAGGCGACTTCACAGATAATAGAAGCTATACACAGCGTTTTGGAGCGCACACCGCCGGAGCTTGCGGCAGATATAGCATCCAGAGGAATAGTGCTCACC
>JAEEGO010000221.1 GCA_016280355.1 Lachnospiraceae bacterium
GGGCGATATGAGCCGTGAGCAGCTCTTTGATCTGCTGCAAAGACTGAAAGATACAAGAAAGATCCTCGCCGTAGATGTCTGCGGTGAGGACCTTCCGGATAATCCCTGTGATCAAAACAAAGACTTCAATCTGAGTATCATACATCTGCTGTCCGCCCCATATGAACGGAACCTATAGAGTCTATCTGCTGTTACCTGCCGTAGACAGCATCAGCTTTATCCTGTTGAGCTGATTGACCTCCGAAGCTCCCGGATCATAGTCTATAGCCACTATGTTGGCTCCGGGATGGCACTCACGCACCTTCTTGATCACACCCTTGCCCACTACATGATTCGGCAGGCATGCAAAAGGCTGTACGCACACCACATTATTGACTCCCGTATGTATGAGCTCGAGTATCTCACCGGTCAGGAACCATCCTTCTCCGGTCTGATTGCCTATATCCACGATGGGTTCAGCCAGTGCAGCTATGTCGGTGATCTTCGTATGCGGAGTAAAATGCTCCGACTCGGCAAGGAGCTTCGACGGGTAGCTTCGCAGCTTGTTTATAACCCATATCAGGAATTTATTCAGTCTCTCAGCCTTCTTTGACTGTCCGAGATAGTCTCCCTTATAAACCTGATTATAAAAACTGTAGCCAAAGAAATCGATGAAATCAGGCACTACGGCTTCCGCACCCTCTTCTTCCAAAAGCTCAACCAAATGGTTGTTGGCAGCCGGCATATACTTTACAAGTATCTCTCCCACTATGCCTACCTTCGGCTTCACCATCTCCTCATTTATCGGCAGACGGTCAAAGACCTTGATTATCTTCTTGCAAAGTTTCTTATACTTGAAATACGACAGACTTCCCGAAGCCAGGAAATCCTGAGCTTCCTTCAGAAGCTTCTGGTGTACCCTGTCAGCCGTACCTGGCTTCAGCTCATACGGACGCATGCGGTAGAGACACTTCATGAAGAGATCTCCTATCTCCGCACCGTATACCATGCGAACGACCAGTGACGGACTGATATGGAAGCCGGGATTTGGCTCCAGTCCGACCGCATTCAGCGATATCACCGGTATATGCTCCATACCGGCCTTTTTCAGTGCACGTCTAATGAAAGCCACGTAGTTGGTAGCACGGCATCCGCCTCCCGTCTGGCTCATTATGACCGCCGTACGGTTCAGATCATACTGTCCCGAAAGCAGTGCCGACATTATCTGTCCCACCACCATCATGGAGGGATAGCAGGCATCGTTATTCACGTATTTAAGACCCACGTTCACGGCCTCATGTCCGTCGTTGTCAAGGAAGACGAAATTGTAGCCCTCTGCCTTCATGGCAGGCTCCAGCACCTCAAAGTGTATGGGTGACATCTGCGGAGCGATGATGGTATATCCGGCCTGCTTCATCTCTTCTGTAAAGAGTACACGGCGCTGATCAAGCGGCTGTATGTTCCTCTCGGTATGCTTCATATCCCGCACCCTGAGTGCTGCAAGCAGTGAGCGCACACGTATACGCGCTGCACCGAGGTTATTCACCTCGTCTATCTTGAGACAGGTATAGATCTTGTCACCCGTCTCCAGTATCTCTGCCACCTGATCCGTGGTCACGGCATCAAGTCCGCAGCCGAAGGAGTTCAGCTGTATGAGATCGATATCATCCCGTGTCTTCACAAACTCTGCTGCGGCATACAGCCTCGAGTGGTACATCCACTGGTCTATGACCCTTAAGGGACGCTCCACCTTCCCAAGATGCGATACTGAGTCCTCCGTGAGCACAGCCACCCTGTGTGAGGTGATGAGCTCGGGAATGCCGTGGTTTATCTCCGGATCTATATGGTAGGGCCTTCCTGCGAGCACTATACCGCGTGCATTATTCTCTTCTATCCACCTTATGGTCTCTTCACCCTTTGCCTTCACATCCTCCCTAAATCTTGACTGCTCCTCCCAGGCGGCAAACACCGCATGGACCACATCCTCCGGATGCACTTCAGGCAGAGCCTCTATGAGCCTCGGATAGATATCCTCCGGTGAATCAAAGGCTATGAAGGGATTACGGAAATCAATGTTCTTAAGCTTCAGGTCCTCGACATTATTCTTGATGTTCTCGGAATATGATGTGACTATCGGACAGTTGAAATGGTTGCCCGCATCCTCAAATTCATTTCTTTCGTAAAAGAGCGAAGGATAGAAAATAAACTTCACCCCGTTGTTTATGAGCCACTGTATCTGTCCATGCGCAAGCTTTGCCGGATAACACTCCGACTCGGATGGTATGGATTCAATTCCGAGTTCGTATAGCTTATGGCTTGCCTGCGGTGAGAGGATGACTCTGTATCCCAGATTCGTGAAGAAAGTGAACCAGAACGGATAATCCTCATACATATTGAGAGCTCTGGGTATGCCCACCACTCCTCTCGGAGCATCATATCCTTCAAGCGGCTCGTAGCCGAACACACGCTTCATCTTCCATTCGTACAGATTGGGCACATCGGTATTGGTCTTCGCATGTCCGAGTCCCTTCTCGCATCGGTTGCCCGATATGAAGGTACGTCCGCCGGTGAAACGGTTGATGGTAAGGCGGCAGTGGTTTGTACATCCCTGACACTTTGTCATGGAAGTAGTAAACTGCAGCTCTCTTATATCTTTGATTGAGAGCATGTCTGAATCAGTGCCCTCTTCATGACGCTCCTTTGCTATGAGGGCAGCCCCGAAAGCACCCATGATACCTGCGATATCAGGCCGTACCACCTCTACTCCCGCGATACGCTCCAGTGAGCGGAGTACAGCATTATTGTAGAAGGTGCCGCCCTGAGCCACGATCACACGGCCGAGCTCGTCGGCATCAGATACCTTTATGACTTTGAAGAGTGCATTCTTTATTACCGAGTAAGCAAGACCTGCTGAGATGTCATCTACACCTGCGCCCTCCTTCTGGGCCTGCTTCACCTTTGAGTTCATGAAGACCGTACATCTCGTACCAAGATCTATGGGGTGTGCTGCAAAAAGTGCCGCCTCTGCAAATTCTTCAACCGACATGTTAAGGGATTTAGCGAAGGTCTCAAGGAAAGAGCCGCAGCCCGATGAGCATGCTTCATTCAGCATCACGGAATCAACGGTCTGATTTTTAATACGGATACACTTCATATCCTGTCCGCCTATGTCGAGTATACAGTCGACATCCGGGCGGAAATGTGCAGCCGCATAATAGTGTGCGACCGTCTCGACCTCGCCCTCATCCAGCTGCAGAGCTGACTTGATCAGGGCTTCTCCGTATCCCGTGGAGCATGAGCCCGCTATCTTCACACCCTCAGGCAGCTTATCATATATCTCCTTTATCGAGTCTATGGCTGTCATAAGCGGTGAGCCGTTATTGTTCGAATAGAATGAATAGAGCAGGTCGCCCTCTTCTGATATCAGGGCACACTTTGTCGTAGTGGAGCCCGCGTCTATCCCGAGGTAAGCATTGCCCTTATAGTCCTTAAGCTCAGCCTTCCTTACGGTTGCAAGAGCATGTCTTTCTTCAAACTCCTGATACTCCTCCCTGCTCGAAAACAGCGGCTCCATACGTTCCACTTCAAATTCGAGATGTATGGGAGAGTTCAGCGCGTTCACAAGGTCCGAGAGCGGACGTGTGTGGCTGTCGTCATGGTTCATGGCAGAGCCTATGGCAGCAAAAAGATGTGAGTTGTCCGGTATGATCGTATGATACTCGTCAAGCTTCAATGTACGAATGAATGCTTCGCGAAGCTCAGTCAGGAAATGCAGCGGTCCTCCGAGAAAAGCCACGTGTCCTCTGATAGGCTTGCCGCATGCCAGGCCGGATATGGTCTGGTTCACCACTGCCTGGAAGATGGAAGCAGCGAGGTCTTCCTTTCTTGCTCCCTCATTTATCAGCGGCTGTATATCCGACTTTGCGAACACACCGCAGCGTGCGGCTATGGTATAGAGCGAGCCGTAATCCTTTGCCAGCTCGTTGAGTCCGCTGGCGTCAGTCTGCAAAAGCGACGCCATCTGGTCTATGAAAGATCCGGTACCTCCTGCGCAGATACCGTTCATACGCTGCTCAGCATTACCGTCTTCGAAGTATATGATCTTGGCATCCTCTCCGCCAAGCTCTATGGCAACATCTGTCTGCGGCGCACAGTATTTCAGTGCCGTAGCCACAGCCACGACCTCCTGCGTGAAGGGTATATCGATGGCGTTTGCCAGAGTGAGTCCTCCGGAGCCCGTGATCACGGGAGCCACCATGATATCTCCCGTCACGTTAAACGCATCCTCTATAAGCTCTGCAAGGGTCTCCTTTATGTTTGCGAAATGCCTGCGGTAGTCCGAGAAAAGGAGGTTCATATCCTTGTCCATCAGGACCACCTTTACAGTAGTCGACCCTATATCTATACCAAGCAAGTTCAGCTCATCCATTATAAAACAAAAACCTCATCTTCAAATTTACCCGAATGTTTATAATACCACATAAACCGATAAACTGTCATATCATAAGAAACGGGCAGCGGTGTAAAGTATGGTTCATGATCGCTCCCTTTGTGTTATACTCTATCGGAGAATGAGATAAACCGAAAGAGGATGATCATGAAGGAACTTGTTGAGTTATATCTGGTTTTTTTGAAGATAGGAGCCGTGAACTTCGGGGGCGGATATGCCATGCTGCCGCTTCTTGAAGAAGAGCTGAATAAGAAGCGCGGCTGGGTCACAACGGACGAGCTGATGGACTACTTTGCCATAGGTCAGTGCACACCCGGCATCATAGCACTTAATGTCTCCACCTTCATAGGGAATAAAAGACACGGTATAGCAGGAGCCGCAGCATCTACTCTCGGTTTTCTCACCTGCCCCATAGCACTCATCACGATCATCGCCGCCTTCCTCGAAGGCTTTGCGGAAATGCCGCTCGTACAGAATGCCTTCGCCGGCATCCGTGTCTGTGTATGTGTGCTCATACTCGAAGCTATAATAAGGCTCTGGAAGAAATCGATCGTAGACCGGATCGCATTCGTGATGTATATCGTGATCTTTGCCCTCATGGCCTTCTCAGGCCTGCTTCCCTTCAGGATACCGGCTGCTGTCCTCGTGATTGCTGCAGGCGTCGCGGGAGTCCTGATAAGGGGTCATAAGGAGGTGTCACGATGAGCAGTATGCCTACCCTTTTAAGGCTTTTTCTGGAATTCTTCAAGACCGGTCTCTTCTCCGTGGGAGGAGGGCTCGCCACTCTCCCGTTCCTGTACGAGATATCGGACAATACAGGCTGGTTCACTCACGCCGACATAGCCGACATGATAGCCATATCGGAGTCGACACCCGGCGCGATAGGCATAAACATGAGTACATACGCAGGCTATCAGACCATGGGGATCATCGGGGGCATCGTAGCTACTCTTTCGCTTGCCCTGCCTTCATTCATAGTGATACTGATAGTTGCTCATTTCCTGACGAAGTTTAAGGACAATAAATACGTGGATTCAGCCTTCTACGGTCTGCGTCCGGCTTCCATAGCCATGATATCAGCGGCAGGCTTGAACGTAATAAAGATCGCCCTTCTCAATATCCCTGCATTTAACGCAAGTCATCAGATAAGCGATCTTTTCATCTGGAAGGCACTTGTTCTTGCCGTCATCATCTATGTATTAAGATCAAGATTCAAGCTTCACCCGATCCTTTTTATCGCAGGCTCAGCCGTTATCGGGATCATCTTCCGCTTTGCCGGTGTATAGCATCACATAGTGATCCAGTACATCCTTGTACTCCGAAGTATCCACTGTATCGAATCCGAAGTGCCCGTACATGGCAACATTACCGGTGGCATTTGTCTCAAGACACAGTCTGTATCCCCTCCTGTCTGCATATGAGATCATAAGCTCCATCAGCTTCTTTCCGTATCCCATGCCCTGCTGTGAATGCCTGGTTGCAAAGATATAGATATACCAGGTCTTATCGTCCAGCCAGCTCTTTCTTTTTTCCAGAGCAAACTTTTCAAAATCCTCCTGTCTGTATGTGCAGTGGTGAAGGAGCATGGTATAAGCTCCCGGATCTGCCACTCTTACATACTGCAGCATACCTGTCTTCTTTGCGTTTGGCGGCTCTATGAGCATCACGGACTCATATGCACTGCTGCTTGCTATACCGGCTGTTGTGCCCAGCCTGCTCTTGAAATCGACCGACATCATACGTGACAGAGTCTTCTCATCATACCCTCCGGCAAATACATGCCTGAAAAGGGGATAAGCTCTGTAACCGTCTGTGGCTGTTTCTATATATCTGTCCTGATTATCATGGCAAAGAAAGACGTCCTCCGTAAATCCCTGCTTCAGAGCATAGTCATACAGATCCGTTATATGCCCGTCAGTGTTCGCGGAGTTCATATCCCGGATCCTCCTCCATGATCTCGAGCATGATATCGGCTATCTTCGGGTCGAACTGGCTTCCCCTGCCGTTCTCAAGCTCCTGCTTTACGATCTTCTGCGGTATGTACTTCCTGTAGCTTCGGTTACTCGTCATGGCATCATAGGCATCCGCCACGCATATGATCCTTGCCGATACAGGTATCTCTTCCCCTTTCAGCCCGTCCGGATATCCCGTCCCGTCGTATCTTTCATGATGCCATCTGGCCCCTGTCCCTATGTTGTTCATCTCCGGCATCTCAGCGAGTATGTTAAATCCCGTGAGAGGATGTCCCTTTATGACATCGTATTCATCCTCAGACAGAGTAGATTTCTTGTTGATTATCTCATCAGGCACACCTATCTTGCCGATATCATGCAGCATCGCCATTTGCCTGATCTCACTGACTTCGTCTTCACTGAGACCCATCCTGCCCGCAAGCATCTCCGAGTACTTTGCGACCCTCATGGAATGTCCGTTGGTATATCTGTCCTTTGCATCTATGGTCTTTGCCAGAGTGTACATGGCCTGCATTGTGATCCTCTGATTGCTCTGCTGCAGTACGGCGTTGGCTTCGTCCAGTTCGCGCTGCTTCTTCTCATATGCAATATTCTTGTATTTTGTGATGATACCGAAGATGAGTGAGACCAGCACAAGGGACTGTATCACATCCATTGCCTCTGCATGCTCCGAGCTGAACATGGTGACTGCTTCCGGATGCTTCTCACTGTACAGTATGCATCCACACTGGAACAGAAGTCCCAGACCGTATACGGCATAGAGTATCCTGTTCCTCCTTATCACCACCCAGCTGATCACAAGGCTCAAAAGAAGCCACAGAGGCATGCCCCCGTGGTATCCTCCTGATGTAAAATACATGATCGGAAAAAGGATAAAGTTTGCCACTACCGAAAAAAGAACGGCGGCATATATGACGTCCTTTTGCCTGAGTGTCATGATAAGACACAGGATGGCAAATACGGTAGTCAGCAGGAACGCTGCTATGGCTACTGGAGAATTACCGAGCGCTATAGATATTATCGCAGAAATAAAGGCACCCGCGATCGCTATCAGCACTGCAATATTCAAGAGCTGCTGCCACAGGTCACGTCCGTCAAACAGCAGCTCATATGCTCTTTTATATATCTGCTTTACCTTATCAACGAGCGCTGTCATGCTCTCCGCCGTCGTTTCCGTCCCAGCAATATGTACAGAGCTTATCCCTGTCTATGCCGCAGGCCTCAAGCATATCATCGAGCCTGTTGTA
>JAEEGO010000222.1 GCA_016280355.1 Lachnospiraceae bacterium
ACATACTCATGCTTTGCCTTACCTTCTTTTGCTGCGATCTCCTTGAAGAACTCTATGACCTTGAGGTTCACATCATGAGCCATGTAGATCGCCTCAAGCATCTTGTCATCGGGTATCTCATTGGCACCTGCCTCTATCATGATGACCTTCTGTCCGACTGAAGCCACGGTGAGCTCCATGTCACCCTCGTCCCAGTCCTTCTGAGAAGGGTTGATGATGAACTGTCCGTCCTTCATGCCGATCTGAGTCATGGCACAGGGACCGTCGAAAGGTATATCCGATATCGTCGTAGCAAGAGATGCTCCGAGCATACCTACAAGCTCGGGTCTGCACTCGGGATCCACTGCCATTACCATGCAGTCCAGAGTAACATCATTTCTGTAATCTTTGGGGAAGAGAGGCCTCATGGGTCTGTCGATGACACGGGATGTAAGCACTGCATTCTCTGATGCCTTGCCCTCTCTCTTGTTGAAGCCACCGGGCATCTTGCCTACGGAATAGAACTTCTCCTCATACTCCACTGAGAGAGGGAAGAAATCAATACCGTCCCTGGGTGCCTTTGAAGCAGTAGCAGTGCAGAGCACCGTGGTATCACCGTAGTGCATGAATGCGCAGCCGTTTGCCTGCTTGCCGACTCTTCCTATATCTATCGAAAGCGTCTTTCCTGCGAGTTCCATTGTGTAAGTTCTGTATTCTGCCATTATTTCTCCTTCTGCCACGGACTGTGGCTAAAAAATATAAATGAAATAAAAGGGGCAGGAAATAAAATCCTGCCCCGATTTCACTACTTACGAATGCCGAGTTTCTCGATTATAGACCTGTACCTTGTGATATCCTTTTCCTTAAGGTAATCAAGCAGTCCTCTTCTCTTACCGACCATCTTCAGCAGACCGCGTCTGGAGTGATGATCGTGTGTGTTGACCTTCAGATGCTCTGTGAGCTCTCTGATACGCTCGGTAAGTATAGCGATCTGAACCTCGGGTGAACCTGTGTCACCGGGCTTTGTGCCGTACTTCTCGACAAGCTCAGCCTTCTTTTCCTTTGTTATCATTTCTGTCTCCTTTTCCGCCGGTGTATATCCGGCCTTCTTATCTGCCCACACCCGGAGAGCCGTATGACAGGTATTTTGCCTTGTCTTTCCGAGACTACTCGGCTCACTGAGCATAGGTTTCATTTACACAGCCTGCTTATACTATCATAGAAAAAGAATTATATCAACTATGATGTTTTACCCTCGCAGGGGCCCTGAAACCTGCCCTGTTCTCCACGACCTCAGGCGTTCCCGTGTCATAGACACGGGGATCAGTGCCACGGCAGCTGCGAGCCCTATCGCTGCTCCTACGGCACCGAAGAAGATCGTCTGCATATCCGCCTCGAACGGGGTCAGGTTTCGGGGTCCCCGTCATATACCGGACAGTCCCAAAACGTAATATAGGATCTACGGTTCCTATATTTAAGCACCGCACTTCCTGATTGTCAAACCTCATAGGAACTATAGTTCCTATCGGGAGTACTTTTAAGATATAGGCAATACATATGTTTTTTGAAGATACACGACATTAAAGAAAGGAGCTGCCATGCTGATCACTGAAATGCGTACTATGGGTGAGAATATATATAAGATACGAAAGGCTGTCGGACTTTCGCAGGAAGAAGCAGCCTGGCAGGCCGGTATATCGGACCGTGCTTTTGCGGATATCGAAAGAGGTGCCGTGACTCCGCGTGTGGACTCCTTATTAAAGATATGCCGCGTGCTGAAAGTGACTCCGGATGATCTGCTTACAGTTGAAGATACGGAAGATGCCATGGATCCGGATAATATCATGCAGCAGCTTGAAGTACTGCCTCCGAGAGATAAGAAGACTGTCTGCCGCATCGTTGATGCTTATGTCAGATCAGTGAAAGAAATACTCTGAGATATCGAAATAACTGTCCGATTTGTATATCACATCATCCTTGAAAGCAGCTTTTCTCCGTTTTCCTTAAACCATATGACACTCTGCCTGTAGTCCGGAAGTATCCTCTCCACTTCTGCCCAGAATCTCTTCGAATGATTCATCTGCCTGCGATGGCACAGCTCATGGACTATCACGTAGTCCCTGTGTTCTTCGGGTGCGAGCATCAGAAGACAGTTAAAGTTGAGATTTCCTTTTGATGAGCAGCTCCCCCATCTGGTCTTCTGATTGCGTATGGTGATCCTCCCGTAGCTTACGCCCATCATTGCGGCATATCTTTGTACTCTCGGAGGTATGTCTCGCCTTGCTTCTTCCGCAAGAGTACGAAGCTCCTGCCCGGTAAGTTTCGGTATATCCTTCGACTCTTCCATTTGCTCCCTGCGCTTATCCCTGTGCTTTCTGACCCAGTCTTCATTTTTGCGCAGGAATTCCTTTATCTCTCTCTCGCTCATGCGAAGAGGTGCGCGTACAAGCACAGAAAGGTCTTTGTCTATCTCTGCGGAGACTGTCTTCCTGCGGCTTCGCACCACATATACACGGATGTCATCATCCGCTCCGGCATTCCTGTCATCCATCACAGATCTCCCTGCCCGTAAAGCGCCGACAGCCTGTCTTCTTCATCATGCAAGTATTCCGTATCCACCTTGCCTTCTATATCGGCGCGCACGGTATCGTCCACAGCCGCATCGTATCCTGTCAGTGCGGCAAATGGCGAAAACTGTGCCGCCCTGTCCCTCATGCTCATCTGCGGATGCCTCTTCGACACGTGATGCTCCATATCCAGCATATCTTCATACTTTTTATTCATGCTTTATGGCCCCCTATCTGTCGGTTGCGCTCTCTCGCCGTAGCTCCCTCCTGTAAGCTGGTCCCACGTACCACTGCATTCTTGCCGTATTTCAGCTTGATATCTATCATGGCATCCTGCAGTCTCTTCTCCTTATCTCTGGCCTTCTGCTCCTGCTCCTTCTCGATCGCCTTTGCCTCATAATCGGTGAAGAGATCCAGCTGCTCGTACTCTTCCACATCTGCCTGCCCCCCGCCGGCCTGTTCCTCAGGTACCACATTGCATGCTATCACGTATATGTACCTTACGTAGAGATCTCTGTTTACTTCTCTGTCATATATTGCAAGTGCTGCATCTATGATGCGGTCTGTTGCCGCAGTCATCTGCTCAAGGTTCTGCGTGCCGTGAGCATGCCTGGGGACCGTCCTTCCGTAACGGTCGGTCACGGTCTCACCTTTATATTTTTTCCTGAGCGTTGGATCTTCGATATTCTTGGCATCATAATTGATATTGAGCACCACCTGATCAGCCACAAGATGCTTCACCGCAAGATCATAGGAGAGCATCTCCGCCATCTCCCTTACTATGATCCTCCCCTTTTCAAAGGAGTACGGCTCCTGCAATACCTGTCCCTGACTCAGACTGTGATTGTCCGGTTTATAGGACTTCACGTCATCTATCGTACACGGCTCATATCCCCATGCATGGTCTATGAGAAGCTCCGCATTCACACCGAATATCCTGTACAGCAGTTCCTCGTTGTGATAGTCTGTGTCTTTTCCGATCGAGCATCTGGCAACATCCCCCATATTGTAAAGTCCATGGGAAGCAAGCCGTTTTGCCGTGCCTCTTCCGACTCTCCAGAAGTCCGTGATCGGCTCATGATCCCAAAGAAGCTCCCTGTAGCTCCTTACATCTATCTCAGCTATCCTGACTCCGTCCTCGTCCGCCGGCATATGCTTTGCCACTATGTCCATGGCGATCTTTGCAAGATACATATTTGTGCCTATACCCGCAGTTGCCGTGATCCCGGTCTCGGCCTGCACTTCTTTTATCATCTTTATAGTCAGTTCATGCGGGGTCATATTGTAATGATTGAGATATGAGGTCACATCGATGAAGACCTCATCCACCGAATAGGCAAAGATATCTTCAGGCGCCACATAGCGCAGATATATGCTGTAGATCTTTGTGCTGTACTGCATGTACAGAGCCATACGGGGCTTTGCTATGACGAAATCAAATCCCTTCTCTTTTGACTTCTGTACCACTTCAAAAAGCCTCGGCCTTCCTGGTACGCCGTATGCTTTCAATGCAGGTGTCACTGCAAGGCAGATCGTCTTTTCCGTCCTCGACTCATCCGCCACCACAAGCCTCGCCGTCAGCGGATCGAGTCCGTGTTCCCTGCACTCTACGGAAGCGTAGAAGGATTTCAGATCTATGGCGACATATGCCCGGCTGCCCTCAGCCATATTCAGTCGCCCGATTTTACCTTCTTCCACATCCTGTTATAGAGGGCATCTCCCTCTTCCCCAAGATATGAATATGTATCACAACGTCCGAGTACATCGTCACCGGGGAAAGCCACTTCGGAGTTTCTGATGGCTTCATCGTCTATCATATCCCTGGCCACGGTATTGGGTGTGGAGTAGGTGATGAAATCAAAGTTCATCAAAGCTATATCGGGTCTGCACATGAAGTCGATCCACTTCATGGCTGCCTCCGGATTTCTCGCACGCTTCGTTACTACCCATCCGTCTATCCATACATTGGAGCCTTCATCCGGCACACAGTATTCAAGGTCCGGATTCTCTCTCTGTGTATATATGACTTCTCCGGAGTAGATCACGGCAAGCGCAGCTTCTCCTCCGATCATCTTATCCCTTGCCTGGTCTATGACATAGGCCTGTACCAGAGGCTTCTGCTCTATCAGATCCGCTGCAGCCTCTTCAAGCTCCTTCGGATCCGTGGAGTTCACCGAATATCCCCTGCGCTCGAGTGCCACCATGAAGGCATCTCTTATGGAATCCTGCATCAGTATCTGTCCCGAATACTTCGGATCCCACAGTATATCCCAGCTGTTCACCGGCTCATCGACGAGATTCTTATTGTACAATATGCCTACGGTTCCCCAGCAGTACGGTACGCAGTACTTATTTTCCGGATCGAAGGACCTTGCGCTTTCCAGATACTGCTCTCCGATGTTTGCCCTGTTGGGTATGGCATCAAGGTCAAGCTCTCTGAGCATCCCTGCCTGCATCATCTTCGCTATCATATAGTCCGAAGGACAGATCACATCATATGCCGCATCATCCTGCACCATCTTGGCATACATGATCTCCAGTGTCTCGAACTCGTCATAGACCACCTCTATCCCGGTCTCCTCCTCAAACATCTCTATGACCTCGGGATCTATGTATTCACCGGCATTGTAGACAAAGAGCTGATTGCTCTTTCTTGCAAATACTCCGCCGAAGTAAAGCGCGAGCAGGACTATGCATACAGAAGCCAGGCCTATGAGTACTGCCTGCCCTTTGGATATCTTCTTTTCCACCTTGTAGAGTGAAGCGTTCTTCTTTGTCCTGCCCTGTCTCTGCCTCATGCTGTTTGAAGCTGCGAGCAGGATGATGACCATCACGAAGATGATGGAAGACAGTGCATATATCTCCGGCTGTATGCCTCTTTTGACCTCGTTATATATCTTGGTGGAGAGAGTATCAAAACCTGATCCTTTTGTGAAATAAGTGATGATGAAATCATCTATGGACATCGTAAATGCCATGAGTGCTCCCGAAAGGACTGCCGGCATCAGATCAGGAAGCACCGCTTTTCTGAAAGCATACAGTGATCCCGCTCCGAGATCTACTGCCGCTTCATATACGTTCGGATTGATCGTCTTCATCCTCGGAAGTACAGCCAGCATCACGTAGGGAATATTAAATGTGATGTGTGCCAGCAGCACCGTGATGAAGCCGGTCTCAAAGTGCAATACCTTAAAGAGGAGCATCAGGGAAATACCCGTCACGATATCCGCATTGATCATGGGTATGTTCGTGACACCCATTATGAATGCTCTACTCCTTCTCCTAAGTCCCATGAGACCCACACAGGTCAGTGTACCTATGACGGTAGCAACGACCGTGGATATGAGGGCTATGATCAGCGTATTGGCCATGGCATTGAGCACGGCATTGTCACTGAAGAGATTGAAATACCACTGCAGCGTGAATCCGCCCCATCTTGCTCTCGACTTGCTGCTGTTAAATGACAGTGCAATGAGCGTCAGTATGGGAGCATACATGAAGATGAAGATGATGCCCATGTAGATCTTCTCTATCTTCGCCTTCATCCTTCATCTCCTTTGTTATCGGATATGATGGATATCACCATATTGACCACTATGAAGACCATCAGCA
>JAEEGO010000223.1 GCA_016280355.1 Lachnospiraceae bacterium
CGGTTCGGGACCCAGCGTTTACGGATTGTTCGTTGATGAGGAGAAGGCTGCTGCGGCCTTTGATGCCCTGGCCAGCAAGGAATTGGTACCGGGACTGGACGGACAGGTGTTAGTGCCGGAAGAGAGGATATTCCTCACGAACTTTCACAATGCCTGAAGCGAAGCGATAGAAGGAGAGACAGGAGGGTCGGATATGGCATTCTATGAAAATGAAGAAGATGCGTTTCTGCCTCTGAGAGATGTAGTATTCAAACAGCTGCGGGAGGAGATCCTTTATGGCAAGCTGAAGCCGGGAGAGAGGCTTATGGAGGTTGCTCTGTCGGAGCGTCTCGGCGTGAGCCGTACACCGATACGCGAGGGTATACGACTTCTGGAAAAGGAAGGGCTGGTAGTCATGCTGCCAAGACGCGGTGCTCATGTGGCGAGTATCACGGAAAAGCAGCTTGCTGATGTTCTTGAAGCCAGACGTATACTGGAGACCTTCACCATGAATGCATGCTGTGCGAGGATCACAAAGACCCAATATGAAGAGCTTAAGAGGGCCAATGAAAAGTTCGCGGAAGCAGTGGACAGCGGAAATCTGCGGGATATGGCCGACACGGACACAGGATTTCATAACATTATCATAGATACGGCAGGCAATGAAAAAGTGAAGGAGATGCTTGTAAATCTGAAGGAGCAGATCTTCAGATACAAATATGAATTCATGAAAGAAATGTCTGATCCCACAAGACTTGTAAGAGAGCATGATCAGATAATAAAAGCCATCGGGGAGAGCAGATCTGACAGAGCCGTAGAGCTCATAAAACTGCACATTGACTCTCAGGCGATAGCCATATACAGGAATATAAAATGAGCAGCAGACCGATAGGTGTTTTTGATTCGGGAGTAGGAGGCCTGACGGTGCTGAAGGAGCTGATCCGCCGTCTGCCCAAAGAGCGCTTCGTGTATTTCGGAGATATGGCGAGAGCGCCCTATGGACCGAAATCAAAAGAGACCGTCACCAGGTTTTCCAGACAGATAGTAAACTTTCTCATGAAACAGGAAGTAAAGGCTATCGTAGTAGCTTGTAATACAGCTTCTGCCATGGCTTTGGAAGCCCTCGAAAAAGAATTCGAACTGCCGATAATCGGGGTGGTAAAGCCGGGCGTAAAAGCCGCAGCCGAAACCACAAACAGCGGTCATATTGGTCTCATCGGTACGGAAGCGACCATAGAATCCGGAATATATGAGGATTATCTGAAAGAATACCGCCCGGACGTAAAGCTTACCGGCAGATCCTGCCCCCTCTTTGTTTCTCTGGTGGAGGAAGGCTGCATTGAAGATCCGGTGACAACGGAAATAGCCCGTAGATATATGTCCGGATTCAAGGATACAGGTATGGATACCCTGATCATGGGATGCACACATTTCCCCATGATAGAGGACACCATCCAAAGGGCAGTGGGTGAGGGAGTCAGGCTGGTAAACCCTGCATTTGAGACTGCCAGATCGACACAGGAGATGCTTTCGGAAAAGGACCTTCTGAACAAGAAGGATATCCCCGTAAATGAGGAGGCATACAGATTCTATGTATCGGATGCCCCTGAGAGATTCCGGCGTATAGCAAGTCTTTTCCTGCCACTCAGTATAGGAGAAGCAAAGCAGATAGCCATAGAGGAGTATTAGATCCTTGGAAACAAGCTGTGATCTGAAGATGTCCAATCTGAACATTTCAAACGGTCCGAATGAAGCCGGGCTCGTGATCTCAGCCGAAGATGCTAGATACTACCGCAAAGGCAGGAAATACTACGTTTTTTTCAATTTGGACGGCGATAAATGCCATATTGAATTTGATGAAAGCGAATTCCTGTACAAAAGACAGGGAGAACTGACATACAATATGCGGCTTCAAAAAGGATCCGCAACGGCTGTCGATCTGAAGACGCCCTATGGACAGATGAAGGCGGACTATCTGGTCCATACTTATGATGCTGACATCGGAGATGACAGGATCGTGATATGCATAGATTACTCATCGGCGGGAGAAGAACACCGGATGAGAGTAGTTGTTGATAATATAAACAAACAGAAGGAGTAAGAGAATGAGTACCGGTTGGATAGTGACCATAGTGATACTGGTGGTGATGATCGGCATTGCCGTAGCACTGTATTTTCTTGGAAAGAGAGCACAGAAGAAGCAGGCTGAGCAACAGGAACAGATAGAAGCAGCAGCACAGGTAGTGCAGATGCTCATCATTGATAAGAAGAAGATGCGGCTGAATCAGGCCGGACTGCCGGATGCGGTGATGCAGCAGACACCGAAGCTCATGAGGCGATCCAAGGTGCCGGTTGTAAAGGCCAAAGTGGGACCGCAGGTGATGAGCTTCATAGCGGATGCAGCCGTATTTGATGAGATACCGGTGAAAAAGGAAGTAAAAGCGACAGTCAGCGGAATATATATCTCAAAGGTCAGAGGCGTGAGAGGCTCTATCAGTAAGGGGGCCGAGCCGGTGAAGAAGAGTAAGTTCCAGCAGTTTAAGGAGACTTTACAGGAAAAGGCGGGGGCAGCACCAAAGAAATAGGATGTAAGGCTTTATTTGGTGCAGACTGACTACAGATAGGAGAAAAGATAATGAGTGATAAGAAAATGGTCGAATCCATAACATCGATGGATGAGGACTTCGCACAATGGTATACAGATATAGTAAAGAGAGCCGAGCTCATGGATTATTCCAGCGTAAAGGGATGTATGATCTTCCTGCCGGCCGGATATGCTTTGTGGGAAAACATACAGCACAGGCTGGATAAAAGATTTAAGGCTACGGGCGTGGAAAATGTCTATATGCCGCTTTTCATACCGGAAAGTCTGCTGCAGAAGGAAAAGGATCATGTGGAAGGCTTTGCTCCTGAAGTGGCGTGGGTCACGGAAGGCGGCGGAGAGAAGCTGGAAGAGCGCATGTGCGTACGCCCCACATCAGAGACTCTCTTCTGCGACCTGTACAAGAACCTGATACATTC
>JAEEGO010000025.1 GCA_016280355.1 Lachnospiraceae bacterium
AAATGCACCCCCCTCTCTTGCACACCGGGGCGCGAGTAGTTTATGCCCGATAAAAAACTACGTTTTGACTACGAATCGCGGTGGGGATTTGCCACACTATGCCGGGTTTTGCCATTTAGCCCGAGTTTCTGTAAAATGACTGAAGCTTCAGCAGCCTGGCAAACCGGCGCAAACTGGAGCAATTTGATGCGGTTTTGGAGGTAAGAAATGCCGATAAAAGTATTATTTGTCTGCTGGGGCAACATCTGTCGCAGTCCGATGGGTGAGTATATATTGAAGGATATGGTGGAAAAGCGAGGACTGAGCGATGAGTTCTATGTGGAGTCTGCTGCCACATCCACGGAGGAGATAGGCAATCCGGTGTATCCGCCGGCGAGAGCGGAGCTTGCGAAGCATGGGATAGACTGCAGAGGCCATCATGCCAGACAGGTGAGAAAGTCTGATTATGATAACTTCGATGTGATAGTTGCCATGGAGGATATACATAAACGCATCATGGAGGAGCGCTTCTTTGGAGGAGATCCGGAGGGGAAGATAGTGTTCTGCATGGAGCTCGCGGGACGTCCCGATGAGCAGGTGGATGATCCGTGGTATACGGGAAGGTTTGAAGAAGTGTACGGCCAGATACACGAGGCCTGCTGCGGTCTGATAGATAAATACGCGAAATAGTCGTTGACGGTCCGGAACTGTCAATAACAGCAGACAGCAGCCGTTCTACAGTCCGGCTCTTATCAGATGGTATATTTCTTCCGTGATATCCCAGGTGTAGTGGAAGTCATCCACTGTCTCATAACCGTTTTCCATAAGATATGAATAAGTGTCTATATAGTGGGTGTTGGGGATAGACTTCAGTGTGGAGTTGAGCTCTTCAATGCCTTTATTTGACAGGCCAAACTGCTCAAGATCTGCATCCTGCCTCACGGGATTTACGGATACGATGTAAAGGTCTTTCTTATATGCGAGCTCGGTAAGTGCGGCTTCATATATCTCATTGCAGTCAGCTCTGTGCCAGTAATCATTGACACCCATATTTACGATGTATATCCAATGGTGGATATCCGGGTATGCCTGCTCGATAAGCTCCGCGCAGGGAAGAGCAGTGTCCATCATATATCTGAAACCTTCTCCGGCGGCAGCCACAACGAAGAAGCCGTCAGGGGTCGCATTGACCTTGCAGTATACATCCATGCCCAGAGAACGGCTGTCACCGATGAGGATATAGCCGGTATCCTCTGAGGCTGTAACGAGGGTATTGAGATCGGGGGCCGATGCGGTCATGATCTCTTCTAACGTGACGGCAGATCCGGAAAGCCTGCGCCGTGTTATGTCGGTTATATTATCCCGTCCCTCAAGATAAGGCGTGGTGATCGGACGGGACATAGTGTTCATTGTTATGAAAAAGGCCGTGAGCAATACAGCAACGGCAATTATCCTTTTAAGCATGTGAGACATTATATCATTCGACCACATGTATTTCCACACGGTAGGAGAGATCATCTCCGCAGGATACAGTGATGGCGGTATCGCCGGAAGACAGTGGCATCAGAGTGCCGTCTGCACCTGCTTCGCATACGGAAGGATCATCGGATGCAAACGTGATACCGTAAGAAACGACACCCTCCAGATCGAGCTCTGCGAAGGAGTAATCCCTGAATCTTAACATCGGGCGGATCTGCGTTGCATAAGGCAGGGAAAGCGATACCGTGTAGCTGTCGATGGGAGAGAAGATGTCGGTGATATCCGACCTACTTCTCCCGCCGGAAGCAACATCAGCGGGGAGGACATATAAGCGAAGCTTTCTTGTAAGCCCTTTATAGCCGATATCGACAGTGGTGCTTCCCGGGGACAGGGGAGTGATCTTTCCGTTCTCAGCGGATACGATGTTCTTATCATACCCGTCAAGATCAATATCGGAAGGAGATATGCCGTGATGGTTCCTGCTTCCGTCGATCCACCAGTATGTAATGTGGAATGAACTGCTGCTGACCGGAATGTAGTTGCGCATATCCTCAGCCGTGACGAAGATGGGACCGGATCTGGCACGTCCGGCTTTGTATTCGATGGGAGCCTTCAGGTTTTCGGCATCATCCTCGCTGCGATCGAAGGTGTCGGATATATCTATCTGCAGAGGAGCAAAGCGTGTGGCCCAGGTGCCCCATTCGCTGTTGTCTGTACCTGCGTAAGAGTAGGCGATCATTGTGGGATCGTCTGCTTTGATATGACCACTCTCATCACTCATGATAGCGCAGTTGTGGGAGGCGCAGAGTACGTTGCTGTTCAGCTCGGAAACTCTCTCGAAGTATATGCCGTCGTCAGACTCGTAGCAGAGGATACAGCTGTCTGATTTGAAGCGTCTGTTTGTACAGACGGCAACAAACTTCTCTGCTTCCTCCACGTATGCTACATCCCAGGAATCACAGTCGCTATAGATGTAATCGTCAGGCCCTGCTTTTTCGGGATCAGTATCGGTGCGATCTACGGCGTATCCGGCAAATGAAAGACGTGCAGGCCAGTCTTCTTCATTGATATCGGCCTTGTAGACTTCGGTCGTCCTGAGCCTTTCATAGCCCGGAGTATAGGCATCTCTGGTGACGTATATATACAACGTATCATCGAGGAGTACGAAACTCGGCTCGCCGACACCCCAGCCGGTCCAGACGCCGTCGTAGTAGATTAGAGGTTCGGGACTGCTGCCCCATCCGGAGCCGTTCCATTTCTCGAAGGGACCGTCAGGATCAGGAGATCTTGCAATGAAAGCGCTGTTGCACAGGCCCTGCTTTTTGATGTCCATGGTAGAGGTGTATCCAAGATAATAATATCCATCGTAATAGAATGCATCGGGGTCACATATGGAAAGCTCGTCTTTGGAGCCCGGAGTGGGACTAAGCACGACTTTTTCATCTGACCATGTTTCACCGCCGTCATCGGAATGTATGTAGGTGACCCAGTCGAGCTCCTGCACTCCGTCTGCGGGGGAAGCAAACCAGGAGTCCATACTGCCGTCATCATGAAGCATGACGGACGGGCCATATCGGTAATCAAAGCTTACGCCTTTGGTGGGGGCATAGATATCGTATCCTTTGTCCGTGACCTTAAGCTGCAGGTGCTGTTCCGGCTTTTCTTCTTCAGGCACTTCGTTTTCGGATGTGCGCTGGAAGAGATCGCCCTTGAAGGGATGCCATGCTTTGTGAGGGGTCTCTTTGGCACACCCGGAGACGAGAAGCATGGTAACAAGTATAGGCAGTATGATATTTTTTTTGTTTTGATTTATCATATTTTTTCAGTGTTTTAGCGGTTTATTTAGTAATTCGATTTATTCCTTGACAAAGGATAGTATATCAGATAATATACTATTCGCACGAAATAAACAGCGTATGCGATAGTAGCTTAGCTGGTAAAGCGCCACCTTGCCAAGGTGGAGACCGCGGGTTCGAATCCCGTCTGTCGCTCTAAGAAGATGAGTAAAAGCTCATCTTTTTTTGTGTCCACGGGATTCGAACCCGCTCCGCGGCTTCGGTCTCCGCTCCGCTCCGGTCGGCGCTAAGCGAACAGGCACAGCCTGTTCAGCGCCCCGTCTGTCGCTCTAAGAAGATGAGCAAAAGCTCATCTTTTTTTGTGTCCACGGGATTCGAACCCGCGGTCTCCGCTCCGCTCCGGATTATAAAATTTACCCGAAGTGTGGTACAATGGAACACGGAACAAAATTATCCGCGAAGCGGAGATAGGAGAAGCTGAATGACAGTAAATAAAGAACAGAACGGAAGCACACTTACGGTGTTTATAGAGGGAAAGCTTGATGCCATATCCGCGCCTCAGCTTGAAGCCGAGCTGGGAGATCTTGAGGGGGTAGAGGAGCTGATATTTGATCTTAAGGATATGCCCTACACTTCCTCGGCCGGACTCAGGGTATTCCTGAACACGCAGAATATCATGGATGATCAGGGACACATGTTGGTGAGGAACGCAAGTGAAGATGTCATGGGTATCTTCAAAGAGACGGGCTTCACGAAGATATTGGATATAGAGGACTGATATTGAAAAAGAGACATCTTTCGCAGATAGTTCTCGCCCAGACCGCAGTGACTATCATGGGTTTGTTTACGACCCTGATGATCATCACGGTCTTTTTTATTTACCTGTATGCAAAAAGCAGGACAGAGGACTTTGTCAGATACAGTCTGCAGAGTATCAACAGCATCGTGCAAAGCAGGATGGAATATAACCTGAAAAACAGCACGATAATGATGGCGGATTATTACGACGGGCTCATAGCGGAAAACGGACCGGGCTATCCGGGAAGTGCGGAGATGAACGAGACGATGTGGACGGATGCAGAATATAATGTCTTTTCGGAGGGGGACATTGTAGATCATAACGGAATCATCATATCTTCTTCGGATGATGCGAACATAGGCTATGACATGAGTTCAAACCCGGGATCGGCCGAGTTTATGAGTCTTTTAGACGGGGAGGCGGATGTCGTGATCCGGGATATGGAGCCAAGGGATCCGGACGGTATCGTGATGAAGTATTGCGGTGCACCGCTAAGGGAATACGGGGGATACTTTCTCCAGGGATTCAATACCGAAGAATATGATATATACAAGGATAAATCCATCGACATGCAGATAGAAAACAGCAAGGTCGGAAGAAACGGATACTATCTCAGGGTGAACGGTGAAGGAACGATCGAGAGCTGCACGGATGCCGGTCTTATCGGAAAGAAAGCGGAGCTGCCGCGGGAGGTCCGCTTTCTTGCAGGATCCGGGAGAGTCATACAGGGGGATGTATACGGTGTGAAATCCTATGTTGGAGCGGTCGCGGACGGGGACGATTATATCGTGTCGGTATATCCTGCTTTCGAGGCCTGGGAGACATGGAACGTATTGATGGTCGCTATACTGGTGATCTATGCCGTGGTACTTACCATCCTCTTCCTGATGATCAGACGTCTGATGATGGGGCAGATATTGCAGGGCGTATACAGCATAAACGGATCACTCGGCCGTATCACGGCGGGGGATCTGGATGAAAAGGCGGATTTTCGCAATTCGATCGAATTTGACGAGCTGTCTGACGGTATAAACCAAACAGTCGACAGACTTAAGGACCTGATAAAGGAGGCCGAGGGAAGGATAGACGCAGAGCTTGCGCTTGCCGCGAAAATACAGGCGGCCTTCCTGCCGCATGAGTTTCCGGCATTTCCCGACAGAGGGGAATTTGAGCTCTATGCCGATATGACTCCGGCAAAGGAAGTCGGAGGGGATTTCTACGATTTCTTTCTTGTTGATCAGGATCATCTGGCACTTGTCATGGCGGATGTATCGGGAAAGGGACTCCCTGCTGCACTTTTCATGGCAGCCTCAAAGGATAAGATACGCCACAGTGTCATGAAGCACGGTACGGATGTGGCGGTAGCCATGCGTGAGGTGAACACAAATCTGATAAAAGAGAATGAGGCAAAGCTCTTTGTTACCGTCTGGCTCGGAGTATTCACCATTTCCGCAGGGCATATGGACTATGTGAATGCAGGACATGAATACCCTGCCATCAGTCGGGGCGGGGAGGAGTTCATAGCCGAGGAGGATGTTCATTCGGCACCCGTTGCCGCAAGGAAAAAGACCGTATTTGAAGCCGGATCTTTTGAGATGAGGCCCGGAGACACACTATATCTATATACCGACGGTGTGACAGAGGCAAACGATCCGGAAGGTAAGATGTTCCAGAGATCGGGGATGCTTGATGCACTGAACCGATACAGAAGCGGGGATAGCTCTGTCGAGGATATAGATGCGGGAGTCAGGGAAGCGATAGCAGGATTTGCCGGGGAGGCACCACAGTTTGACGATACGACGACTCTTGTTTTCAGATACAGGGGGACGGGATCATGAAGCAGCACTTGTCACATATAGTTTCCCGGCGCCTTATGATATCGGTCGTGACATCCTTTATTATCCTTCTGGGTGTTACGGGCATATTTGTGTACCTCTATGCGAGGAGGAGTATAGACAGCTTTATACACTTCAGTCTGGATGAAGTGGAGCAGGTCACACTCAGCAGGGTGGAAATTTACTTCACTAGCTCGGCGAGGAGCAGAGCTGAGTGGATCGCTCAGGTTTTAGCTGAAAAAGGTGTGGCATACTCTAAGGATCCGAAGCTTTCGGAGGAATTGAAAGAGGGCGTACAGAATAATGTGGCAAGTGAAATGGATGTAATAAATTCAGACGGAATAGTCACGGCTTCGTCCGATTCCCGAAATATCGGTTTTGATATCCATAATGATCCGAATATGTCGGAGTTCCTCTGCCTTCTTGACGGAGAAACAGACTATTATGTGCATGATTTCTTCACAACCATCATGAACGGTGAGACACTGATGTACAGAGGGGTGGCAATACCCATATTCGGTGGGATGTATCTGGAAGGAGTGGATCAGGAGACATATGCCATAGATAAAGAATCAAAACTGGGAACACAGGTACACTTCGACAGGCTTGGGAGAGGGGGATATTTCCTGCTGACGGATCAATCCGGAGTTATAGTAAGCAGTACCGAAGGAATACATGAAGGTGAGACTTTTATCCCGGGCTCTGAAACGGAGGAGCTTGCGCAAAGCGGAAGGATCGTTAAAGAGGATGTATTCGACACCGAATCTTATATCGGAGTGCGCCGCGATGGGAATCATCTGATCATAGCGGTCTATCCGCTGAGTGAGGCATGGGAGCAGTGGACGATATCCATGATCATACTGATCGTGATATATACATCCGTCTTTGCTGCAATCCTCCTTGTGATGAGACGCCTGATCACGGGCAACGTGGTAAAGGGAGTGTACAGTCTGGACGGGTCGCTGAAGCGTATCACCGCCGGTGATCTGGATGAAAAGGCTGACTTCAGGGTGTCAGTAGAATTTGACGAGCTCTCCGACGGGATCAACTTCATGGTCGACAGATTAAAGGGTCTGATAAAGGAAGCGGAGGAAAGGATAGATGCGGAGCTTGCACTTGCGGCAAAAACGCAGGCGTCCATACTGCCCCATGACTTTCCTGCTTTCCCGGAACGGGATGAGTTTGAGCTTTATGCCGCCATGGATCCTGCAAAGGAGGTTGGAGGCGACTTTTATGATTTCTTTCTTGTGGATGACGACCATCTCGCACTGGTAATGGGCGATGTATCAGGAAAGGGGATACCGGCGTCCATGTTCATGGTCATGGCAAAGGATAAGATAAGGAACAGCGTCATGAAACACGGCATGGATGTGTCTGCGGCCGTCAGCGAAGTAAATACGGAGCTGATGAAAGAGAACGGAGCAAAGCTCTTCGTTACTGTATGGCTCGGAGTACTCACTGTTTCCTCTGGGCATATGGACTATGTGAATGCCGGTCATGAATATCCTGCCATCAGCCGGGGAGGAGAGGAATTCAGGGTGGATGAGGATGTACATTCGGCACCTGTAGCGGCAAGGAAAAAGACCGTATTTGAAGCGGGAGCATTTGAACTTGGCTTTGGAGACATACTCTACCTCTATACCGATGGTGTGACGGAGGCGAACGATCCTGAGGGTAAGATGTTCGGGAGGGAAAGGATGCTCGATGCACTGAATAAGGACAGAGAAGCGGCGATGGAGGATATAGATGCCAATGTCAGAACGGCCGTAGCGGGCTTCGCGCGGGGAGCAGCGCAGTTTGACGATACGACGACTCTTATTATAAAATTTATGGGAAAGGAAATTGACAGAATTAAAACTGATTCGTATATATTATCAAAGCCTTAAATAAAGGAGGTAAAGGATATGAAGCTCATAGGTGATCTTAAGAAAAAAGTAGAGAAAGCCAAGGATATGAAGGAAGCAAAAGAGGTAATAGAAGATGCGGGAATGAAGCTGACCGAGGAGGAGCTGGAGAAGGTTGCCGGAGGCAATGCTCCTTGTGGATGGAATGGATGGGATCATGAGAATTATCCTAGTGGTACTGTTGAGTATATACCAGGCACATGGGAGAATAAGATCTGATGAGGGCGTTTCACAGACAGATCATAGGCACCTGCATGAGAGAGATCTTGCAGGTGCTTGTTTTTTAGCGGTCAAAAGGATATCATTTTAAGTAGTTTTGAAAGCTGTCGGTATGTCTTATACCGATAAGAAAAAGAGGAGAGGAAGAGCATATGGGAAAAAGACTGGATCTGACCTGCGACAGCAGCAGTATCTCGCAGGGAATGGACTTCATCAAAGAAGCTCTCTCTGAAAGAGGAGTTCCTTCGGCGGAGATCACCCGTACGTTGCTGACGTCGGAAGAGGTACTTGCAAAGCTTATTTCCAATGCAACGGGCGAAGGGAAGATAAAGATCGGTGTCGGCGGTCGTTTCGGAAATGTGAAGATCACATTCAAGGGAAAGGGTACTCCTTTCAGTGCATCGGATATTGAAAAGGAGCTCCTTTTCGAACAGGAGGATGACGAAGCCAATACCATAGTCCGCAAGCTTTTAAATAAGATCCTCGATGACAGGCTCCATATCGAGAACAGCAACGGCCACAATACGGCAGTGATAAGGGTAGTAAAGTCTCATTATGCGGGACTGATATATACCCTCCTTGCACTGATACTCGGTATAGCTACAGGACTTATCATGCAGACGGCTCTTCCTTCAGATGTATCGAAGGCTATAAGTTCAAATCTCTTTGCACCGATCTATACGGTATTTATGAATGCTCTGAAGATGATAGTCGCGCCTCTGGTATTCTTCTCGATAGCGTCAAGTATAGCGGATTTCGGAGATATCAAGGCTCTTGGACGTATTGCCCTGAAGGTGGCAGCGATGTATATTGTCACATCCGCGATTGCTGTAGGCGTGGGATTCCTCACGTATCAGATATTCCCGATAGGACATACCTCGCTCGCAACGGCTGTATCTGAGGAAGCAGCGGCAGAGACGATAGCAAAAGGAGAGAACGTGTCCATATCGATAAAGGATACTCTGGTCGGTATAGTGCCGAGCGATATAGTGACTCCTTTCCAGAAGGCTGATATGCTTCAGATCATCTTCATTGCACTTGTACTTGGTCTTGCGGCAGCGGCTCTGGCAAAGAAATACCCGACCGGTCGTGATTTCCTGTCGGTGTTCTATGCGATCTTTTCGAAGATAACCACCGTACTTGTCGGTTTCATACCGCTTATCGTATTCTGCTCCATGGCAAAGATGATGATCTCCATGAACCTCAAGGATCTGGCAAATGTCATCCTTTGGGTTCCGGTCATATATTTCGGAGATATCATTATGATACTGGTATATCTCGTTCTGCTCCTGGTGCTGGCGAGAATGAATCCGCTGACTTTCCTCGGAAAGTACTATCCTGCGATGGTATCGGCTTTCACTTTCGCATCCAGCAATGCGGCTCTTCCTTCTTCCATGAAGCAGTGTGATGAGATGGGAGTATCCCCGAAGGTATATTCTTTCTCACTGCCTCTGGGAGCTACCATAAACATGGACGGTAACTGTATATCACTTATGATTACGGCACTGTTCTTTGCGAAGATATTTAACATACCGGCAACGAACGGCGTACTGCTGTCACTGTTTATCTCCATTATCGTGCTTTCAGTCGGAAGCCCGGGAGTACCCGGAGGAAACCTTGTATGTATTGCCCTTTTGGTACCTCAGATAGGAGTACCGGCTGAAGCGATAAGTCTCGTGATGGGTCTCTATCCGCTCGTGGGTATGATGCAGACCTGCGCTAATGTGACGGGTGACGCTGTGGTCACCACCATAGTGGCGAAACATGAGAAGCTGGTAGATATGGATAAATTCATGGCACGGGCCTGAACTGGGATAATGATGAAAGATATTTCGATAAGCGACATAGAAGGCTTCAGGATAGGGCAGACCGAGAATGCCGAAGCAGGCACGGGATGCACGGTTATCATCGCGGATAACGGCATGGCTGCCGGAGTGGATGTCAGAGGCGGAGGTCCGGCATCACGCGAATGTGAGCTTTTAAGACCGTTTTCTGTAGCATCGGGGATACATGCACTGGTACTCGGAGGCGGAAGCACGTTCGGTCTGGATGCATCGGGCGGAGTGCTCGAGTATCTCGAAGAGCATAAGATAGGCTATGATATGGGCGTCACCCATATACCTCAGGTATGTCAGTCGGATATATT
>JAEEGO010000224.1 GCA_016280355.1 Lachnospiraceae bacterium
GAGGCGGCAGACGAGATAACAGGCTATGGCAAGCAGTACCATCCAGAGTATCCAGCTTTGCTCAAGGATAAATGCCTGTCTTTCTTCTCTTTTGTGTATCAGTACTATCCCGGCACAGGCTGCCGCGAGCATGCCCGGGACTAGGTATTTCATCCTGTTGTCAAAGTATTTCAGGAAAAGACAGATGCCAAGAGCGAGGATCATGACGATACAGGCTGCAGCATCCGGCACGGGCTGCTTCAGTCCCCCGTTAAGCTGCAGAGAGGCCATGATCCCGACAGGAAGCATATAGATCAGATCGTAGAGTATCACTATCATCACAGCACCTCCCTCAGATCCGTCTCAGGAGAAATGTAGTGTATCTTGATCCCCTGACGCGTGCCGGAAGAAGTCTCGGGTTTATTTGCGATGATATAGGCTGTGACCGGGACGTTGTTCTCGTTCAAAAGTCCTGCCAGCCTCATCGCTTCGCCTGACCACTCGCCAAGTACCATAAAGACCATGCGCGAGCCGTACAGCCTGCTGTCGCCGGCGCTTCGCTGCATCAGTATGCTCTCTTCAGAGTCAGTACTGTATCTTACGGACGATATTGCTTCATAGTACGCATCAAACTGCTCCAGAGCCGTCACGGTCAGTTCTTTGATATCGTCTGCCATGTAGGTTGTCCTGGACTGGATCCCCTTACCCGCAAAGTACATCGTAAGCGCCAGGACAGTCTCCAGCATCTTGTTTTCTGTCGGCAGATACTCCATCTGGTCTTCACTGAAGCGTTTAGTGCCAAGAAGTATGCTTATGCCCTCCTGCTCCTCTCCGGTCTGTTTTCGCACCATCAGACGCCCGCTTCCGGCACTGGCCTTCCAGTTCATCCGCCTGATATCATCCCCTGACATATACTCCCTTACCAGCACATCGGGCTGCGAGGGATTCACAAGACTGTCTCTTGTCACGATGTTGGATACGTCCACGCTCTTCAGCTGGTCAAGCGCCACAAGGTCGGGGCGCACCACCACCCGCATGGTCTCACGGTTGCGGTAGGATACCTGTATCAGCCTGAAAAAGTCCTGTATCTCCACCTGCTTGAGTCCGACTTCGTACTCGCCCCTGTAGCGGCAGATCAGCTCCGTTTCCTTCCTGATACCTGTCCCCGGCAGAAGCTCGTACTCTATACCGTCATCCAGTCCGCTGATGGTGGAAAAAGAAGAGAAGAACCTTATCCGGATACCGGAAAAGCCAAAATAACTCTCGTTTTTTAAGATAAAATAAAAGGGAACCGTACGATTGGCGACAAGCCATTTGGAGCCTGCCTCCTGATATATCCTGAAAAATCCTACCACAAAGAGCAGGTATATGACCGAGATCACGGGGATCAGGGATATCAATGCAAAGAGCCCGTAGCTTACGGGACCTCCGAAGAAGCTGATCCCGACAAGCGACAGCGTCCAGGCGATCGCGAGTATGATCCTGTTCCTCTTTATCTCTGATCGCGGGTGCATCCTATTCCATCGGGATCCTTGCTTTAAGGATCAGGCCGGAGAGAAGCCTGTCCGTCTCTTCTCCTCTTATCCTTGCTTCCGATGTCAGAGTGAGTCTGTGATGCAGCGTATTGACCGATACAGCCTTTACATCATCCGGCTTGACGAAATCCCTGCCGTTAAGATATGCCCTTCCCTGTGAGGCACAGACGAGGCTTATGAGAGCTCTCGGACTTGCTCCGAGCACGAAGGCTGTCTCATGTCTGGTCAGGTCTATGATATCTCTGGCATATTGCATCACTCCGTCGCTCACATGTATATCACGGACCTCTTTCTTCATCCTTACTATATCGTCTGCCGCAAGCAGCGGCTCTGTTTCCTGTTCCATCTTTCCCGACAGATGATTGCGGACCATGCAAAGCTCCGCATCATTGTCCGGATATCCCACGGAAAGCCGCATCATGAAGCGGTCCACCTGAGCTTCAGGCAGCGGGTATGTCCCCATGAATTCGACCGGGTTCTGGGTCGCAAGCACCATGAAAGGATCCGGCAGTTTGTATATCTTCCCGTCCACAGTGACCTGCCCCTCCGCCATGGCCTCGAGCAGGCTGGCCTGAGTCTTGGGTGATGTACGGTTTATCTCGTCCGCCAGCAGTATCTGGTGCATCACCGCACCCTCACGGTATGTGAACTCTCCTGTCTTCATGTTGTATACGGATGTGCCGACCACATCTCCCGGCAGTGTGTCCGGTGTAAACTGTATCCTTCCGAAATCACAGGCTACTGCCTTCGCAAGTGTCCTAGCAAGCGTGGTCTTACCTACTCCGGGTACATCCTCAAGCAGTACATGCCCTCCCGCCAACAGGCAGATAAGGACGTTCTCCACCACTTCCTCTTTGCCTACAAAGCTCTCTGATATGCGTTCTTTCAGCTTTTTTATCATATCGTACCTTCTGTTATTTATTATCTGTTGATCATACTGCAGACCGTACTGAAGAGTTCTCTGATATGCATCTCATCCACCTCGGGAAACTTCTCACGGCAGATATACGTATATTCGGCGACTTCCTTCCTCGCCTCTTCGGTATAAGGCAGATGGGAGAGTTTGTATTTCTCGGCTATCTTTGTGCCGTAAATGCTGCAAAAGTCATAGAATTCCTGCAGATAATCATCGACTTCTTTCACTTCTTCATCGGTGATATCCGGTATCTCACTTCTCATCTTCGCCCGGTTCTTCTCAACGCCGGATGAACTGAACAGATCATATGAGTTGAACAGCTTGTTCAGATTTTCCGCGATCCTTTTATCCATGGCAAAGATTATACCATGTTACCCCTCCCGGTGCACATATATGTACGTTCTGCATATTTCTTTTGTTCTTGATTTCCTTGTTGATTATCTCTAAAATAGATTTGTAAAAATCTATATCTGAGAGGGATTTTATTATGGCAATGAGACTTGTTACGCGTTCTGATTTTGACGGTCTTGCCTGCGGTGCTCTGCTGCTGGCAGCCGGTGTTGTGGACCACTGGACTTTCGCTCATCCGAAGGATCTGCAGGATGGTCTGGTAGAGATAAACGAAAATGATTGCCTGGCCAATGTTCCTTATGTGCCCGGCTGCGGTCTCTGGTTCGACCATCACTCAAGTGAGCATGAGAGACTGGCCCTCGCCGGACAGTACAAGGGAGAGAGCCGTATCACTCCCTCATGTGCACGTATCATATATGAGTACTACGGCGGCAAGAAGACCTTCCCCAATTTCGACGAGATGATGGTAGCGGTCGACAAGGTCGATTCCGGCAATCTCACGATCGATGAGATCATGGATCCCCAGGGCTGGATACTCGTAGGCTTCCTTATGGATCCGAGGACAGGACTCGGACGCTGGAGACAGTTCACGGTGTCCAATTATCAGCTGATGGAGAAGCTGATGGTAGCATGCAAGGACAAGTCTACCGAGGAGATCCTCGATATGCCTGACGTTAAAGAGCGTATAGAGGTATATATGGAGCAGACAGCGAAGTTCAAGGAGATGGTCAAGGCTCATACAAGGACTGAAGGCAATGTGATCATATCCGATCTTCGCGGAGTGGATCCGATCTACACCGGCAACCGCTTCATGATCTACAGCATGTATCCCGAGCAGAATATCTCTGCATGGATCGTAAACGGACGCGGCGGTCACGGCTGTTCGGCTGCTGTCGGATACAGCATTCTGAATAAGACCTGCAAGGTCAACGTCGGCAGCCTGATGCTTAAGTACAACGGCGGAGGACATGAGAAGGTCGGCACCTGCCAGTTCTCGGATGAGAACATGGAGACTGATCTTCCGAAGATGCTGAAGGAGCTGTGCGATCTGGCCAACGCCTGAAAACAGACATAACACGGAATAACAAAAAGCCCGTAACCTTGAGGTTACGGGCTTTCTTTTTTAATAAGTCGCTCTGATTACTTTTTCTTGTTTACAAGATCCTTAAGAGCCTTACCAGCCTTGAACTTAGGTGTCTTTGAAGCTGCGATCTTGATGGTTGCGCCGGTCTGAGGATTTCTTCCGGTCCTTGCAGCCCTCTTAGCTACCTCGAATGTACCGAAGCCTACGAGCTGGATCTTGTCACCCTTCTTCAGTGTCTTGCCGACTGTCTCTGTGAATGCATTGAGAGCAGCCTCTGAGGTCTTCTTTGAAAGGCCTGATTTCTTAGCGATTGCTTCTACTAATTCTGTCTTGTTCATTTTGTCCTCTCCTTTATCATGTCCTGCTACTCAGGGCAAATATCGTTACTCCAATAGTATACCACAACTCATGTATAATCAACAGCAGAAACGTCAGTTTTTCAAGCTGTTTTTACGTTTTCTTCAAAAGAGCATCGGCCTCTCTGTCCCTCATCTCATCCGACATATACTCCCTGTCCTCCGGATCGGATATCCTGCAAAGATCTTCCTGCTCCTTTACTGCGCCCGGATGGAACATCAGCTCTATGTTTTCTCTGAAGGCTTTCCTGTTGTTCTCGATGTTCTTCAGCATGATATCGAGATTCTTCCGGGTCATGCAGCCCGAGAACAGTATGCTCGCAAAGTCAGCTCTTCCGGCGCTATACAGCTCCCTGTGCTTTATCCTGTCTATTGCAGAGAAAAAGTCCAGCAGCAGGACCTTAATGATGTTTATGGGCCTGAAGCACTCAAATCCGCCCAGTCCCCTGTAAAAGGCAGGCTTTTCACGTATGATCCTGATATAGGATACGTTCAGATCCTTTTCCTTCACAATCTCCGATATCACGTCAAACACGAGCGGTACCATATGGAAATGACGGTGGCTGTCTATCCGCACACTGCCCTGCTCCTTAAAGTACGGCAGGCATCTGTCCATCTGTCTTCCAAGCTCGGCCTTTATCTGCTTTTTGTATCTTCTTCGCATACCGGGTAAGACGGATGCTTTGAGGAGCTTTCCGTAAGACATATTGAAGCAGCCGGAGCCGTCCACGAGGTCAGGTATCTCCTCTGTGGGACTCAGCGGCTTTTCTGTCATGATATTGAAGTGGATAGCGAGTCTGATCTCTTTGGTGCACTCCTTCTTCAGGATATCCATGCACTCGTCCAGATACAGTCCGTTCGGCATCAGACTGACGCCGTTCAGATAGCCCTCATTGGCGCATCTTATGATCCGCCTGGCTGCTCCCGGAAACATCCCATAGTCATCTGCATGAAACTCTATCATTTCTCATCATCCGTTTCATCGCTGATAAAGTATCTGGGCCTGTTCTTGGTCTCGATATAGGTCCTGCCCACATACTCGCCTATGACTCCGAGAGAAAGCAGCTGCACGCTGCCAAGAAACCATATACTGATCGTCAGCGTGGACCAGCCCGGCACGGTCACACCACGCACATGATCGAACAGGGTCACGACCATCATAACAACAGATATTATAAATACTATCATTCCGAGAAGTATTACGAGCCTGATCGGCTGTATGCTGAAGGATGTGATCCCGTTGAGGGCAAGTGACATCATCTTCTTTAAGGTATATTTGGAAGTGCCGGCCTCTCTCTCGCTAACGTGGAAGTACACGATATCGCTCTTGAAGCCCATCTCGGGCACCAGACCCCTGATGAAGAGATTGTTTTCCTTGTATGAAGCCAGAGCCTTCACCGCTCTGTTTGACAGCAGCCTGTAGTCCGCACTCTGCTCTATCAGGTTGCATCCAAGGAATCTCATGAATTTATAGTATACGGTCGCGGTTGCCTTCTTGAAGAATCCGTCGGTATCCCTTGAATCACGCACGCCGTATACTATATCGCATCCCTCCGAGTACTTCTCGAGGAAGCGCGGTACAGCCTCTATATCCTGCTGCAGGTCCGCATCTATGGTGATCACACAGTCGGCGCCCTGCTCTGCTGCATATACCATGCCGGAGTAGATGGCTATCTGGTGACCCTTGTTTCTTGACAGCTTTATCCCGCGGAATATGGGGTTCTTTTCATGCAGCTGCTCTATGATCTCCCAGGTCCTGTCTTTTGATCCGTCATCTACAAAGACTATGCGGCTGTCCTCTGTTATCATCTTTTCGGATACGAGCCTGTCGTAGAGCTTAGTCGCCTTTACAGAGCTCATCTCCAGTATCTCTTCTTCGTTGTAACAGGGCATTACCAGATACAGTTTTACCGCTTTGTCCATCTTGTTGTACTCTCCGTAGTTCTTTCTTTTCAGAACAGATGACCTCTCCGTTGCCGAAGAGGTCATCATTATGCATGCTCTTTATCTATGACACGATCATCCGACCATCGACGCTATCAGCGCATCTATCTCTGCCTGGCTGAGGAGCCTGTTGGAGTCTCCCCCTGCCGGTGCAGCTGCCGGTGTCGGTGCTGCAGGTGCTGCCGCTGCGGGAGCAGGAGCAGCTGCGGCCACATTAGGTGTCATGGCCTGTGCCTGCGATGAGTTACCCATTATACTCGCGAAGAGGGCTTGCTGTTCAGCGCTAAGTCCATCCATTCGAACACTGATCCTTTCAAAAATGACTTACAAATCTACACTCTCTACGAAATCATATCAGAGCGCAGTCGTATTTGTCAAATTATCACCTGCTTGCCAGTGTCTTCAGATCTGCTGCAGACTGCTGCTTGAGGAAGGCCTCGGGATCGCCGGTATAGTTCCAAAGACCAAGGAGCTTGTTCCATTCTGCAGCGGTAAATACTGCCGTGCCGCCTGATCCGTCCGTATATGTCACGTTACCCGAAGCATCCTTGGGGAAGCCGTACTTTGTCTTGAAAGGATCCGAAGCTGCTGCAGCGCCTGCTCCTCCGGCAGCTGTAGTGCCCTCTGCAAAGACCACGGGATCCGACTTGGGTACCACTCCTCCTACGGAGCTGATGTAATTTCCAATTCCTACTGCATCGGCATGTGCCAGAGCAGGCAGTCCCTTTGACTCCATGATGGCTCTGTCTATAGGATTATCCATGAAGCAGTGCTCTATGATGATCGTAGGTATACCGAAGCTGACTCCGTGTCTTATGATACCGTAATAATCTCCGGAGTTTCCAAGCTTGGTCTTCACGCCCTTGCTTGCAAATCCGAGTCCGGTCAGCTGGCTTAGCACGCTGTTGCCCAGAGCATATCCTGTAGTACGGTGTCCGCCAAACATCGATGTCCAGACCTCAGATCCGAACTTGTCATGTGCTCCCGATGAATTGAAATGTATGCTTATGAGAAGATCTGCATTAACTGACTTTGCATAAGCCGCTCTCTGATCCAGTCCAAGGCTTACATCTCCGTTACGGGTCATATATACCGTGTGGCCTGCAGCTTCAAGCTCCGACTTGACCTGACTTGCCACTGCATAGTTCAGCTGTTTCTCCATATAGGGCGGATATAGAGCTCCGGCACCTGATGTTCCCGCTCCGCCGTGTCCCGGATCGAGACAGATGATAGCAGCCTGCGCTCTTACCACCATGAAAAGTGACATCACTGCCACGGCAGCAAACATCCTGACTGCTCCCCATAGCACCTTCCTGTTCTTTAATGTGCTCATATCTATTCTGATTCCTCCCTTTATGTTCAGATACACTACACCTATATATATTAAAAATACGTTATTCTTTTACCATATACAGTAATTCTTGTCAACATAATATCGGAAAACGCGACCAAAAAAGGGACATCCATGAAGGATGTCCCTTTGTCATTCTGTCTTTCCTGTCCGGTATTACTTGAAGAATGCGAGCTTCTCGTCCAGCTTCTTTGAGATACCGTTCAGATCCTCTGCGGATTCTGCCAGAGTGCTGATCGTCTCGTTCAGCTCCTCCATAGAAGCAGATGTCTGCTCTGTGGATGCTGCATTCTGCTGTGATATTGCCGAGAGCGACTCCATAGCGTCTACCACTATGTCCTTCGCACCTACGCAGGACTCTGCATTCGAGCTGATGGAGGATATGCCGACCACCGTGCTCTCGACTCCGCCTATCAGGCTGTCGATACTTTCCACCGTAGCCCTGATGATCTCCTGCTGCTCTGTATTGGCATTCTGTACGTCCTTTGCCTTTGCCACAGCCTGCTGTGACTCGCCAAGCAGGGTCTGCATTGCTTCCCTGATCTCGTTTGCCGTATCCGAAGAGCTCGTTGCAAGATGTCCGATCTCCTCTGCGACCACTGCGAAGCCTCTTCCTGCCTCTCCTGCTCTTGCTGCCTCTATGGAAGCATTGAGAGCAAGCAGGTTTGTCTGTGAAGCGATGTTTGTGATCGAATCCACCTTCTCGTTGATCTCCTCGACAGCTGCCGAAGTGGAGTTGATACGCTCCGTGATCTCCTTGATATTTGCATCCATCTCCTCCGAGCTTCTTGAAAGCTTTGCAAGCTGATCGGATGAAGTCTGGCTGTCGTTGTGCATCGTATCTGCCGTGCCGGAAAGGTCGCCTGAATTGGTCTGTACGCTTCCGATAGCATCTGCTATGCTTCCTACATTTGAGTTTGCACTCTGGATCGCATCAGCCTGCTCTGTAGCGCCCTTTGCGATATCCATGATAGCTGTGGACACACCGTCTGTGGTACGTGAAATCTGATCTGCCGTTGAAGCAAGGTCGTTTGACTTCTCGTCCACTTCGAGTGACACTTCCTTGATACCTTCTACTATGCCTTGCAGTTCCTCAGAAAGCGAGTTGCTTGCTCTGAGTATGTCGCCCAGCTCATCCTTCCTGTCGAGGAAGCCCTCTGCCTTTACGAATTCACCGTTTGCGAGGTGCTCGATGATCCTCTGATTCTCCTTGATGACCTTAATGAAGGAAGATGCTACCTTGATCGCTATCAGTCCGATCACCACAAAGACAACCACTGTAAGCACTATGATAAGTGAGATACTCTTCTTTATCTGAGCCTCAACGTTTGCACGGGGCTTACCTGCAAATGCCATTCCGACTGTCTTGCCGTCCTTCTTCACAGGGATGTAAGCCACGCAGTAGTCCATGCCTGCCACATCGGTGCTGGTACTTGTAAATACCTGTCCTCCGTTCAGGCAGGCTGCTATGACCGCATCCGAAGCAGGCACTCCTATGGGCCTTGTTCCGTCCTTCTTGACCACGGACGTATTCGCGCGTACGGATCCATCAAAATATGTGAAGTCATATCCCGACATCTTCTTGAGATCGTCCTCGAAAGCGTTGTCGGCTACTTCACGCTCCATGTCCTTGACCTGATCGCAGTATACCTCTGCGATGCCCTCCAGTCCTTCAAGCATCTCCTTTTCCATACCACTCTTTATGGATGTGTTAGCCACTATAGCCATTACGATAGCTATGATAGCCATGGGAAGAAGTGCCAGACCGAGGAGCTGTACCCGCACGCTCAGCTTAGTTTTCTTCATAAACAATATCTCCTCCTTTATTTGATCACTTTCATTAACACGATATGTTGTGTCGTATACATAAGACTATACTCCACCACGCACGTCAGTGTCAAATACAGAAAACATCGGAAATTGGCGCATTATCACTTTGCATCATTGAGGCGTTTTTTACCTCGGTTTACTTACACGTTTTCGTCAATATCTTGTATACCGGTTTTTCTTCCCCTACAAGTATTTTATTATCTCGTCGAATACCGGCGACATATGCTCGTCGATCATACCGAAATCCATCTCTTTATATGACCACGCAGCTCTTCCGATCCCATATTTTTCAAAGCTTTCTCCGATGTACCGATACCATTTCAGAGTGTCTTCGGCCGTTGCCAGATTGATGACGCCGTATTCACCGCAGTACAGCGCTACATTTCTTTCCTCGGCTATCCTTACGGCTTCGGCAAAGAGTTTTTCAAAATACTCCGGTCCGAGCTTATCTTCTTCATTAAATCCATCGAATCCTACCGTGACCTGTGTCAGCATCCTTCCCGATTCAACCTTCATCCTGCCGTACGGCTCATCTATTGACATCCTGAACGCCGTATCCATGCCCGGGGCCCAGAACGCTCCCTGATGCGTGAATATGAGTGGCTCATAGCAATGAAAGTTGTATATGATGTTACTGTCATGCGGAGGAAGCAGATCCGGCAGAGCCTCAATGCTGTTATTGTAATATCCTCCTATAAGTATGCTGACATCCGGCGCTATGGCTCTTATCCGCTCTATGCAGGTGTTTGCTATCCTGTTCCAGCTGTCACGATACTCCTTTTCCGTCACCTCGTTAAGGAGCTCAAATGCGAGCCTCTCTCCGATATTGCCATATCGCTTCGCAAAGATCTCCCACAGTCCGTAGAACTTCTCCTGCAGTACCTCGTTGTCAAATAAACCCTTTTCCCCTTCTCCGTCATCAAAAGAAAAGCCGTAAGTCTTATGCAGATCGAGGATCATGTTAAGCCCGTGCCTTCCGCACCATTCCACAGCCCTGTCGATATAGGAAAGAGTGCGTTCTTCTTCAGCTATCTCATAGTCAACAGGTACTCTGACATGATCGAGCCCCCATGAGCTTATCCTCTTTATATCCTCCTCTGAAATAAAGTTCTCGTATCTTTCGATGCTGTGATCGCACTGCGACAGCCATCCGCCGAGATTGATACCGTGTTCATATCCTGTCCATTTCTTCATGATCATCAAGCCCCCTATATAAAAAAACAGCCTCTCTCCGTTGCAGGATGCTTATACATATTTATTATATGATATCAGGGTCAAAAGTCATCCACAAGACATGCCTGTCTGCAGGGATGCGATTTTTGCCCCGCCCCGGCATAAGCCCGTACATCATCATGTCTAAACTGGGAAAAGAAGCCTGTCTGTGCGATTGAGCTTTCATGTAGGTTATGATAGCATCTGATAGTGTCGGAAAAATGCCGCATAAGATCCACGGAGGTAGATCATGTCTTTACGATTAAAGGATTTTCTGCAATACGACAACATTGTGATACAGTGCCATGACAATCCGGATGCGGATGCCCTGGCCAGCGGTTATGCACTGTGGCGCTATCTGGATAAAGAAGGCAAGAAGCCGAGATTCGTCTACGGAGGACGCAGTGAGATCTGCAAGAGCAATCTGCTCCTGATGATCACCAATCTGGGCATAGATGTAGAGCATGTTGAGACTCTGGAAAAGCCCGACCTTCTCATTACGGTGGACTGCCAGTACGGCGAGAGCAATGTGACGGGCTTCGATGCCGCCACCATCGCCGTTATAGATCACCATCAGATATCAGGCACGCTGCCCGCCCTCTCCGATGTCCGCAGCAGCTACGGCTCCTGCTCCACAGTACTCTACGAGCTGCTGCAGCTCGAAGACATTGATATCAATTCGGACGAGAACCTGGCTACCGCTCTCTACTACGGTCTGATGACGGATACCGGAGGGTTTGCGGAGATCTCTCATCCATCCGACAAGGATCTGCGGGACCTCGCCAGACCCCGTAACGCGGACATCGTCCTTTTCAGAAATTCGAACCTGTCGAAAGAAGAACTGGTAATAGCGGGAGATGCGCTGAAGCATGCCCACTACTTCGAAGACAACGCCTATGCCGTCGTGGAGGCCCTGCCCTGTGATCCCAATATCCTGGGGATCATCAGTGATATGCTGCTTGAGGTGGATACCGTGGACGCCTGTCTGGTCTACAGCATGATGCCATTCGGGATCAAGATCTCTGTACGCAGCTGTGTCAGGGAGATAAAAGCCAGTGAGCTGGCCTCCTATATCACATCAGGCTACGGCGGTGGTGGCGGACATCTGGTCAAAGCAGGGGGACTTTTGAAAAAGGACCTGCTTGAAAGATCCGGGATCACCTATGACAGTGAACACATCAGGGCATTCCTTTTTGACAGGATGCAGGAATATTTCAAGGACACGGAGATCCTGTATGCCGGTGAACGTATGGAGGATGTCTCCGCCATGACACACTATACCAAAAAGGAAGTAAGGATCGGGTACGTGGAGAGTAAGGACCTCGCACCGATCGGTACCCGTATCATGGTCAGGACTCTGGAAGGGGATGTGGATGTAGAGGTCAGGGATGATCTGCTGATCCTGATCGGTATAGAAGGAGAGATCTATCCCACAAACAGACAGAAATTCAATGCCGGATACAGAGAGCTTCCCGATGAGGAATACGTCTGTCCCGCTGAATATGCTCCCAGAGTCACCGATATCGTTACCGGAAACAGGGTCAGTCTGCTCCCTCATGCCAGGTCCTGCATATCCTCCGGAGGAGCAGGTATCTATGCGAAGGAGCTGGATCACAGGGTCAAGGTATTTACGGTATGGGATCCTGACAAGTATTATCTGGGAGTTCCCGGAGATTATCTGGCGGTACGTTCGGACGACCACTCGGATATCTACGTAATAGCACGTGATATCTTTATGAAGACGTATACGAAAGGATGAGCGGCAGTATATGAAGTACGATGCATTTATCAGCTACAGACATTCCGAACTTGACATGGAGATCGCGAAAAAGGTGCACTCCGGTCTGGAGACCTACAAGATCCCCGGAGCTGTGCGCCAGAAGACCGGCAGGAAGAAAATGGGCCGCGTCTTCAGAGATCAGGAAGAGCTTCCTATAGGAAGCGATCTGGATGACAATATATCGGAGGCCCTTAAGGGATCCGATTACCTGATCGTGATCTGCTCTCCCCGTACACCGGACTCATACTGGGTATGCAAGGAGATAGAGACCTTCATAGAGCTCCACGACAGAAACCATATCCTGGCCGTGCTTATCGAGGGAGAGCCGGACGAGAGCTTCCCTCCGCAGCTTTTGACAGATGATAACGGTAATCCAGTAGAGCCTCTGGCTGCCGATGTCAGAGGAGCAGACAGAAAAGAGCGTAACAGGAAATTCAAAACCGAGATCCTGCGTCTTGCCGCACCCATCATCGGCTGCACCTATGACGATCTGAAGCAGCGTCACAGAGAGAGGATAATAAAAAGGACCATCGCTACTGTATCCGCTGCTGCGATCGTACTCACTCTGGCGGGAACTGCATTCGGACTGTACAACGCCAATGTGGCTGCGCAGATGAAGGCTCTCGCCGATGAGAAGGCTGCTCTGGCAGATGAGAAGACGAAGCTTGCCGATGAGATCTCGGTCCAGTACCGGGGCAAGCAGGAAAACCAGTCCAGATTCTATGCCCAGGAGGCCATGTCACTGCTCCGGTCCGGCAACAGAGAGGACGCAGTCCTTGTGGCTATGGAGGGTCTGCCCTCCGAGGGAAGCGACAGGCCCTATGTCCCCGATGCGGAATATGCCTTAAGCCAGGCTGTCTATGCCTATGACTGCGGCAGGTATATGACCTACGACAGGATCCTTCAGCACAAGCTGACTGTGAAGGATATGGAGACAACGGAAGATCGCAGCAAGATCGTCACCATAGATTCCGGCAGCAGGGTCTATGTATGGAATGTGGAGGACTGGACCCTTCTTGCAAGCATAGCCCCCTCCCTCAACGATTCCAATTATTTCGATATCGTAACCAGCGCCGATGCGGATGATACCGGAGTATATACAACTACTGATCATGAGCTGATCAAATATGATCTGCAGGGCAACCTGATATACAAAAAGGAGTTTGAAGACAACATCCGGAAGTGTGATCTGTGCGGAGACACAGGAAAGCTTGCCCTGGTTACAAAGGGTGCCTTTCTCATCCTCGACCCCTCCGACGGGACGATCCTTGAGACATATGAGGACCAGACGGGATATCCCTTTTCCAGTGAAGGCTATTACAATAGTGACCGCGGACTGTACATCACTGCACATTTCGATCTGGACAACGCCGGAAGCTATGTCTCTGTCTATGACATAAAGGCCGGTACTTTGAAGGATATCCGTCTGTCCGAGGATTTCTACCTGAAATCCTGTATTACGACGGATGGCAATATAGCTGTCGTAAGCTCCAATCCCATCGATGTAGGAGTGGAACTTGAGCATGCGGTAGTGGACTGCTTCTCCCCCGACGGCACCCGGATCTGGTCCAACGATCTGCCCGCAGATGTGAAGAGCAGCCTGACTTTCGTCACCATGATCAAGAGCCATCAGTACGAAAAGGACGGCAGTGAGCACAAGGAGCTGGTGGTAACGATCGAGGCGGAGGCCTTTACCTTCGATGAGAACGACGGACGGATCGTATCATCCCTCACCCTCCCCGGAGATGCCACTGCACTTGCAGTCACCGTGGGCAATCCTTACGGCAGAGTCGGATACAGGCAGGGTGATTTTGACCTTGTGGACTTTTCCGAGGGCAGGATCTATTCGGAGCATACCTTCCAGACAGAGGAGTCCATCAGATCCTGGGTAGTACTTAAGGATTCCATGGTCTATGCCTCCACATTATCCGCCGAGCTGCATGTGGTGTCCTGGCATGAGGCGCCGGACATCGAGGACTATGTGACCTTGGAGGAGAAGATAACTCCGACAGCCACTTCTCCCGACGGCACCCTTTTCGCCGTAAGACCCGACTCGGATTATAAAACCTATATCATCATGAATGCGGACGGCACGGAAGCCTGCAGATATACGGGCGAGGATTTCATAAAGGGTATGAAGCTTACAGACGATAAGGCATATTTCTGGGATTCAAAAAAACTGACTGTTATCGATCCAAAGAGCGGCTCTAAGGAACAGATCATGCCCTCCGATATCGGATTTTCGGATTTCTCCGTCGAATATACACTGAACCGCAGTGCGGATAAATGCGTATTCTGGGCCACCCGTTCGCTGATGGCCTATGATCTTACGAAGAAGGAAGTGATCTGCGAGTATCAGCCGGAGGAGATCATCGGCAACATGCTCCTCACCGAAGCCGGTGACAGGATATATATAGCTGATGGCACGGGTATACTCTACGCAATCGATACTGCGACTACGGAGCGGCATGAATTCAAGGACGACAAAATGAGGACAGTCGCGGAAGGGTATTACAAGGATTTCATGGCACTCAGTCCTGACGGGCGCTATCTGGCACTCTGCTGCGCCGACGGTATGCTGAGAGTGGCTGACACTTCTTCCTTTGAGACAGTATCCGAGGTCCCGCTTGAGTCATATCTGCGATCCTATGTTTCCTTCACTGATGATGGAAGCCATATCGTGGTCCAGGGAGATGATTACCGTATCAGGATATATGATATTGGGTTGGGAGCGTATGTAACTACACTTGACAGCAACGGGACCATCGATCATATCGTCTGCGATGACAAGAACGGGCTGATGGCAGCCTGTACCGGAGCCAGCACCTACCTTTTCGAGACCGACGGATACGGAAGCGTGGCATTTGCTGAAGACGGTCTCGTCTACCTGAAAAGCAACAGCTCCATACTTGTCAGCATCGACCGGACTGAGCTTCGCAGGACATATTACAAGGATTACAGGAAGCTTATGGAGGAAGCTAAAAAGCAGTTCCCCGGCGCATCGTTAAGTGACGAGCAAAAGACCAGATACAATGTGGATTGATGGGTATTGATACTCTCTTCAAAAAAAAGCTTGACAACGGTTTTTGATGGTAATATACTCCTTACATCCGCTTAAGCATATAATTCCTATATATTTAATAGGATTACAGTGGATAGTAAGTTTTAAGGAGGACATGAATCATGAAAAAGTTAACCGTATTGCTTCTCACAGGCATACTCTCCGTATCCTTCCTTTCAGGATGCGGCGCATCCGGTCAGGCCGGATCAGGCAAGGGAGAGAAGATAACGATCGCAGCAAGTGCGACCCCCCATGCAGAGATACTGGAGCAGGCAAAACCCATTCTTGCAAAGCAGGGCTATGACCTCGAGATCACGATCTTCGATGATTATGTACAGCCCAACAACGTAGTCGAGAGCGAGGAGTTCGATGCAAACTACTTCCAGCACATCCCCTATCTTGAGGAGTTTAACAGTGAGCAGGGCACACACCTTGTAAATGCCGGCGGCATCCACTATGAGCCCTTTGGTATCTATGCAGGTACAAAGTCTGATCTTTCCCAGCTCGCTGACGGAGACGAGATCGCAGTACCCAATGACACCACCAACGAGGCAAGAGCTCTTCTTCTTCTGGAGGCAAACGGAGTACTGAAGCTGAAGTCAGGCGCAGGTCTTACTGCTACGGTAAATGACATCGAGTCATACAACAAGCAGATAAAGATAGTCGAGCTTCAGGCAGAGAGCGTAAAGGAAGCAATTCCCGACGCAGCATTCGTAGTCCTTAACGGTAACTACGCTCTGGAGGCAGGCCTCTCAGTCGGCAAGGATTCCCTTGCATATGAGGCTCAGGATTCAGAAGCAGCTGCTACCTATGTGAACGTTATCGCCGTCAAGGA
>JAEEGO010000225.1 GCA_016280355.1 Lachnospiraceae bacterium
CGACTCAAGGGTTGCCGTGAACTTCTCATCCACTATGCTCGGGAAAGCATCTGTCATGATCCTGTTCACCGCATCTCCCATCTCCGTCACAAAGATGTTCCTGCCTTCCTTGGTGATGTATCTCCTGCCAAGCAGAGTGGTGATGGTCGGAGCGTAGGTAGAAGGTCTTCCTATACCCTGCTCCTCAAGTGATCTCACGAGTGTCGCCTCGGTATAGTGTGCGGGCGGCTGGGTAAAGTGCTGCTTTGCATCCATATCGGATACCTTGAGCGAGCTCTTCTCTGAAAGCGATGAAGAAATGACATTCTTCTCTTCTTTCTCATCCTCGGTATCGGTATATACACTCATGAATCCCTGGAATCTGATCTTTGAAGCACTTACCGTGAAGATATACTTATCGGATGCAGATATCTTTACGCTCTCGGTATCATATACCGCGTTTGCCATGCGTGATGCGACGAACCTCTTCCATATCAGCTGGTAGAGTCTCATCTGATCCCTGCCAAGCGTATCCTTGAGTGAAGCCGGTGTACGGTTCACATCGGTAGGTCTGATGGCTTCATGTGCATCCTGCACATTGGGTCCTTCCTTTGTCTTATCCTCGCTCGCACCCAGATACTCCTTACCGTAGTTCTCGTTTATGAAGCCCGCTGCCTGTGCCTTTGCTTCATCGGATACTCTGGTAGAGTCGGTACGAAGGTAGGAAATGATTCCATCTTCATACAGATTCTGTGCTATTCGCATTGTCTTGGATGTGGAATAATTGAGAGCCTTGCTGGCTTCCTGCTGAAGAGTACTCGTAGTGAAAGGAAGAGGTGCCTTCTTTATACGCTCGCCCTTCTTCACTTCCTTCACGCTGTAGGAAGCCTTCTCGCAGAACCTGCGTATCTCTTCCGCCTCTGCCGCATTCTTTATCTCTATCTTGCCGTTCTCGTCTCCGTAGAAATGAGCTGTCAGGGGCTTCTTCTCACCCTTTACTTCGAAGATGCCGTCCAGGCTCCAGTACTCCTCGGGTATGAAAGCATCTATATCCGCTTCCCTGTCGCAGATCATGCGAAGCGCCACTGACTGCACTCTGCCGGCAGAGAGTCCTCTCTTTACCTTGGCCCACAGAAGAGGTGATATGCCGTAGCCCACCAGTCTGTCCAGCACACGGCGTGCCTGCTGTGCATCGACTCTGTTCATATCTATATCCCTGGGCTCTGCCAGAGATTTCTTTACCGCGCTCTTGGTTATCTCATTGAAGGTGATCCTGTAGACCTTCTTGTCCGTCTCCTCCGGATTGAGCTTGAGTGCATTTTCCAGATGCCAGGATATCGCCTCTCCCTCACGGTCAGGGTCGGTTGCCAGATATATCTTGTCCGCCTTCTTCACTTCCTTGCGGAGTGATGCAAGCAGATCGCCTTTTCCTCTTATGGTGATGTATCTGGGCTCGAAGTCATTCTCCACATCGATACCCATCTGGCTCTTGGGCAGGTCTCTGACGTGCCCCATGGATGCCACCACCTGATAATTGCTTCCCAGAAATTTCTTGATAGTCTTGACCTTTGCAGGCGACTCCACTATCACAAGATTTTTCGCCATATTAATCCTCCATTGGCTTTTTTATCTCATGAAAATGGAATATACACTATTTTTTTTTTGCCTGCAAGTATGAAGTTTCAGATTTATCTTAAGACCATATGAAAAATCTTTTCATATAAACTGCTCTTAAATGGCTGATAACGCAAGGGAACATCTATCCATGTTTTCTTGTCCAGTATGCTTTTTTTATGGGTAAAAGCATCGAATCCGGTGCGCCCGTGATATGCTCCCATACCGCTCTCTCCCACGCCGCCGAAGCCCATCTCACTTGTGGCAAGATGCACTACCGCATCATTGACGCAGCCCCCGCCGTAGGATATCCTCGATGTCACTTCCTTTATCCTCGCCCTGTCCTCTGCAAAGATATAAAGAGCCAGAGGCTTCGGTCTGTCGGCGAGATCTTTGTACAGCTCCTCATAGCTTTCAAATGTGAGTACCGGTATCACAGGTCCGAAAATCTCTTCTCCCATGACTGCATCATCACGGGTCACATTATCCATCACTGTCGGCTCTATCTTCAGAGTATCGGGATCCGATCCTCCTCCGTACACCGTCTTCTCCTTATCGATCAGACCACATATCCTGTCGAAGTGCTTTTGGTTTATTATCTTACCGTATGACGGATTCGTAAGAGGCTGCTCCCCGTACTGCTTTCTTATCTGTACCTTAAGCTCCTCTATGAGTCTGTCCTTCACGCTGGTGTGACAGAGAATATAGTCGGGTGCCACACATGTCTGTCCGCAGTTAAGGAACTTCGCAAATACTATCCTCTTTGCCGCAAGCTTTATCTTTGCACTGCTGTCAATGATACAGGGACTCTTGCCACCGAGCTCGAGTATGGCTGGTGTCAGATATTCGGCTGCATGTCTTAAGACCTCCCTGCCAACGGTCTGACTTCCCGTAAAGAAGATCAGGTCAAACTTCTGGTCTAAAAGCTCAGCGTTCTCCTTCCTTCCGCCTGTCACGCAAGCCACATACTTCCTGTCAAAGCATTCTCCTATAATCTTTGCGATGAGTGCACTCGTAGCCGGTGAATATGCGCTCGGTTTCACCACTGCGGTATTGCCTGCGGCGATCGCATCCACCAGAGGCTCAATGGTCAGCAGGAATGGATAGTTCCACGGGCTCATGATAAGCGTACATCCGTATGGCGAAGGCTTCACATAGCTCCTCGATACGAACTGAGTGATGGGCGAAGGCACGGTATGCTCCCTGGCGTAGCTTCTCACATGCTTTACCATGTAGCTTATCTCACTTAGAACGAGACCCGTCTCGCAGAAATACCCTTCAAGCTTTGATTTCCCAAGGTCCTCCATCAGCGCACGTCCTATCTCGTCTTCATACCTTCTGACTATAGCGTACAGCTTCTTCAGATTCTCTATCCTGTATGATACGGGAAGCGTAGCTCCCGAATTAAAGAAAGCCCTCTGCTCCTTTAGTATTTCCCTGATATCGCTCATGCCTCTCCTTTACTCCAATCTGCGACCATATAATAAAATCTTTCAAGCTCCTTCGCATCCATAAGCTTCGGTACCGGATACAGAGGATTTCCCTCCCTGTCGGCATGCCCTGCCATCACCGGGATATCCTCCTCCTTTATGCCAGTAAGCTTCTCCGGTATGCCCATGTTCCTGTTAAGCTCTCTGACTTTCTCTATGAAGAGCTTCGCATTGACCTCATCTGATGCTCCCTCTCCAGCTATGCCTCCTGCCACTGCAAGCTCCGCGAGCTTACGGTATGCACATTCACCGTACTCCTCCAATACTATAGGAAGAAGTACCGCATTTGCGAGTCCGTGGGGCACTCCGTACTGACCTCCAAGAGAATGTGCCACACAGTGTACATAGCCCACGTATGATATAGAGAAAGCAAGACCCGCCTTATTGGAAGCATGCAGCATATTGCTCCTCGCTTCATAGTTCCTGCCGTCTTTATATGCAGTCTCTATATTATCGAAGATAAGCCTCACTGCTTCCTTTGCAAGAGTCCTTGTCTTCTCTGTGGTAGATCCGCCAATATACGCCTCCACCGCATGAGTCAGAGCATCCATACCCGTAGTCGCTGTAAGCGATGCCGGAAGCGAATAAGTGACCTCGGGATCGAGTACCGCATATTTCGGAATAAGCGGGAAGCTGTTCAGTGCATACTTGTGCTTCTTCTCACTGTCCGTGATGATGGCTGCGACCGTCACCTCGCTGCCCGTACCCGCTGTGGTGGGTATCGCGATAAGCGGCGGTATCCTGCGCCATATCTTCAATATGCCCTTCATATAGCTGATGCTTCGTCTCGGATAAGCAATGCGTGCTCCGACACCCTTCGCACAGTCTATAGAAGAGCCTCCGCCGAAGCCGATCAGTGCCTTGCAGTTCTCTTTCCTGTAAAGCTTTACCGCCTCTTCTATATTGTTTATGGTCGGGTTCTGACACACCCTGTCATATACGGCAAAGTGTATCCCCTCCGTCTCAAGACACTCCTCCAGATGCTTCGTGACCCCTGCCTTCCTCAGGCTTTCATCGGTCACGAGCAGTATGGATTTTCGTCCTATCCTCTTCAAAAGAGCAGGCACCTCATCCACACTGTTATATACCTGCGGATCCCTGTATGGCAGTATGGGTATCGCCAGCTTAAACGCAAGCTGGAAAGCCCTGCAGTATGCTTTTTTTAGAATGTTCATGTTTTTATGTTCCTCCTAAGCGCCGGCTTTGTCATCGAGTCTTATCGTCAGTACATTGAGTCCGAGTGTATTCTGAGACTGGATGTCGGATGCAAGATTCGATACTATACGTATGCCGATATTCTTCGACATATCCTCGGGATCCATCATCTGCTGTCTCTGCTTCAGATTGAACGGTATA
>JAEEGO010000226.1 GCA_016280355.1 Lachnospiraceae bacterium
CAGAACTCCGGCTTTTCTATATCCGGATCATCGGGGCACCTGTACTCCAGCATCTTTTCCGGAGTGATCGACATTATCTCGTTAAGCAGAGCCTTACCCCTGCCCCGTACTTCTTCTCTTATCTCAGAGTCCACATCCCGGCTTTCCATATATCCGGAAAAGACAGCCAGCAGCTCGTAGTCTGTCAGTCCTGTCTGCGGAGATCTTTTCTCCTCGCCAAACGGGATCTCACGGAAAATATTGATGTAACGATCGTTTCCGTTGATCTGTCTTATCCCGGCACGCTCTGCACATTGCGCTGCGGCCTGCTTTGCTCCTCTGAGCCTGTCCAGGCTCCCGTCCCACAGCTCATGGTATCTCCTGCTCTTGGCCTTCAGCTTCTTGAAGTCTGCGAGCTTCGAATAGAACATATCCAGAGGCATGCGGACATAGGTCATCTTCTTTATGTCCTCTTCGATCTGGTGTATCTTGTCCGCGCTCTCCTGCTTCAGCTCTATCACATCAAAGCCGTCCGGATCGTCGGAGGGTCTTTCCACCACATCCTTCCTCAGTTTTTCGATCTCCTTCCGGGCATTCATTATGTCATCGCCGACCATTGCCTCTTCCAGGAAGTCACCCATAGCCTTGAAGTGTACAATATCGAGCATGTCCTGCTGATTCTCGGCCTCCAGGAACTTTGCGGTCCCCTTCTTTATCGTAGTGACCTCTCCGGTCACGAAATCGATGAAATTCCTGTAGTTGTCGGCATGGCGTGAAGCCAGACGTATACGGTGATTGTTACGCACTATCATCGTTCTGAACTCGGCCTTTTCTACCTCGCTCTTTGCCCTGTCGAAATGATTCAGCAGTACCTTCTGCTCCACCAGCAGTCCGTCACGGACTCTCCATGCATTCTCCATCTCATCCGCAGCAGCCTTTATCTCCTCGCCGCAGATATCCTTTGCTCTCGTATGGGATGCGAGATGCTTCTCAAGCTCTGCCCTTGCCTTGTCGGACTTGAAGGACTCCAGCTTCAGATAGCCTCTCGCGAGACCCACCTCATCCTCATAGACGCGTTCACTGAGGAACTTCCCCAGATTTCTCTGGTACTCCGCTTTCAGGGTACGGGCATCCTTCTTCTCCTCATCCACCCTGCGGAGTCTCACGTGAAATCCATTGGTATCCCGATCCAGCCTGATACCGTGGATGTTCATATGCTGTGTCAGTATCTCTTCCAGCTGTGTCTTCATCAATGCTCTCGACTCCAGCAGTGCCTTCGTCTCATCATCCAGGCTTCCGTAGAAGTTCGGATACTTTGACTTTACATAGTCAAAATGTCCGAGCTTTCTCGCATACTCCCACATCTGGGGCATGTGATCCGAGAGATAGTCATCCGTGAAGACCTCATTGGAGAGCTCCATGTTCAGGACCTCATTCACATATTCCGAAAGAGAAGGATCGCCTGGGACATCCTCTCCCTGTATACCGGGATCGCCGTTTACCCACGTAGAGAAGTATTTCTCCATCGAGGCCTTCTCTCTTACGGTACAAAGATCAGCATCCGCAAAAGTCTCCTTTGCCACACTCTTGGCACGGTTCTCTTCTCTCCTGTCCTTCAGGCTGTCTCTTGCAGCGGCGAGCTTCTGGCGGAATGAGGGCTTCCTCTTGGTACTGCGCACGTCCCATCCGCCCTTCTCGGCCTGATCCATGCTCAGCACCTTGAGCGCTATATTCTTATCACGGGAATTCTTCAGTATCCTGTCATAATATGACTCGCCCTTTTCCTGTTTTGATGTCTTTTTCTCATCTGATGTCTTTTTCTCCAGGACAGGCTTTTTCAGCACCTGCTGCTTCTTCTCCTCTTCCTCGAATCCGGGAGTGTTCACTGTGAGCATCTCCTCCGACATCTTTAAGTTTTTTTCGGTCTCAACATGTCCCATAACGCTGTATTTCCTCTCTTAAAACCCGCTGCGCCGGTTTCCTGATCCTGTACGTCCTGTCAGATCACATGTATGTATACGAATGGCATCTGCCTGATGTCAACCGATATATCACCAGTTCGTTACCTTCACCATACTGTAGGATCTCTGCTCCACATACCGGAACAGATAGTCTATGAGCTTGTCCACACGTTCGGTGGTGGAGAGCATGGCTACCCTGGTCTCAGGTGTGTATCTCTCCCTCAGTGCATCTATCAGTCTGATGAGTATGGCAAGGAGCTCCACCGGATTGTCGAGTCCCGACCACAGTGAGGAGATCTCTATCAGGTCTTCCTCCACTTCCTCCACCGTCACGTAGGCCATCACCTTTCCGTCTCTTACAGCGCAGAGGCTCAGTTCCTGATCCACACTCTCCGCCGTCAGTCCCCCCTCCGGCATGGGATATCCATGTCTGTCGCTCACCGCCGATGCGGCGTTCAGCACTTTTTCTCCGGCCTCGGCGAAAGACATGATCTCATCGGTGGTCTTTATGGGCCTGGATGAGAGTCTCTCCTTGGACTTCAGGTCCTGCAGATATCCGATATAGTATGTGGGATGGGGTATGGGGTCCTCTATGAATCCCAGCTTCAGCAGGAAGGGCCGGAGTGCCATGTTGTCCTCGGTGACGGAGGTGTATCTCACCCTAATGGGCATCCCTGCGACTCTAGTCGTACTGCCCGCTGCTCTCACCAGGAGCTCCTCCAGTGCGGCTATCAGTGCCCGTCCGGCGCCCTGTCTCCTGTGCTCGGGATCCACGTAGAGAGACCATATCTCGAATATCTGTCCGTCTATCGCCCCCGTGACCGCACCTATGGCCTCGTTCTCCTTCACGGCTACAAAGGCCGTCAGCGGCAGTCCGTTCTCCAGCGCCTCCGCAGCCTCTTCCGAGAGCAGGGGCGCAGCCTTCGCCGCCTCCTCTTTACTCACGGGATAGGTCTTTATCTCACTCATCTGTATCCTCCTTTTCGCTGACGCCTGTCCACATATTCTCTTATTTCTTCGGGTACGAGCGGCAGAAAGCAGTCCAGCATGCCGCCCTCAGACTTGATCACCATGGTCATATCCTCCTGATGAGGCCTCCGTATCGGAAGAGGCTCTATGCTTCGTCGTCGTTGCCGCTGCCGCGGTCGTCCTCATCTTTGCGGCCGTCATCTCCTGTGCCCGCTCCGGGAGTACGGCGCTCATCTGCAGCTCCGCCCTCCAGCAGCTCAGTGAGCTTCATCCTCGCACTCTCCTCCACGAGCCTGCTGTTCACAGCCTTCTCCAGCATCGAAAGATCTGTCTCCAGTGCCTTCTTTGCACTTTCCACGGCCTTTATCGTCTTCTTGTCTTTCGGCTCGGAGGCAAGATAAGCTTCCGCTGCACGTATGGCCTCCTCGCAGCGTCTTTTCAGCTCCTGTGCCACGGGCAGGTTGATGTCGTCCCTTCCCGGCTTCAGTCCCAGCTTCTGCAGTCCTGTGCTGTAGTGGCTGTAGCTTTTGTCAAAGTCTCTGTACTCGTCCGAGGAGCCGTCCTTTGCATCCCTCAGCCCGTCCTTCGCCTTCTCCAGACGCGAGAAACCGTCGGACTCGCAGCCGTAGGCCTTGCGATAAGCCCTTCCGGTACGCTCCGTCATATCGTCGTCTATCCTCTTCTTCAGGGTGTTCCTCACCTGGTTGCCCTTCTCCTTCAGCTTCTTCGACTTGCCGGCCTCGTCCTCTCCCACTTCGGACATGTCGAGATAGAGATTCCTGTACTCCACTTCTGCCTCGTCACCCTTCACGTTCGGCCGCACCAGAGTGATCACATGGTCTCCTCTTGCCGCTATCAGAGCCACGTAGTTCCGTAACGACTCCTGGTCCTGAGCCGGATTGCCCGTGGTCTTGTAGAAGTACTGCTCCTTCAGATAGTTGCGAAGGCTCATCCCGTCCACATACAGGCAGTCGAGCACGCTGCTGATCCCGAGGCTTCCGTAGAAGCCGTTTCCTCCGTCATTGAAGCTTCCCGCCCAGTCGGATATCTGCTTGAAGAAATGTCTTGCAGCTTCCTTGGCTTTGGGTGTGAAGGTGCCCTTTTCCATGACTTCGCCGTTAAATACCTTAAGGTCGGGCTGTGCCTTTATCGTATCGGTCCTCTCTTCGGAGCTCACCTTGCTCTCACGACTCTTTTCTTCTCTGCTTCCTGCGTGGTGCTCCTTTACGACCTTTTTCGGAAAGGCTATGTCATTCGGATTCTGGGTATGTATGCGGCTTGCCATCAGAGGACCGTTATTTGCGAGCTGCTCCACCCTTGTTCCCATTGCATAGGGATTTTCGTTTTCGCTGCTTTCCTCGCTTGTATTAAAGACCGATTTTCTGGTATTGATACCCCCGGTCTTGTTTATATCCTCTTTCTTCTTTTGTATGTCATGCAGCTGCACAGGTTCCATGATCTGCCCTCCTTGAATACCTCTGATTTCAAGTATAACACCCAAAGACTGTGACTTCTACAATGTAATGTGTATAAGCTCCTTTACGGATACAGAGTGATCGGCAACATCCAAAAGCTCAAGGCAGGCCCTGCAGAAAAGATCCGCGAAATTCTCCGCTGTACTTCTTTCATAGACGCCTGCATCGTAGTCGACCATCACTCCGAAGTCTTCTTCACTGTCCAGTATCTCCAGATCCATTTTGTTGTTGCAGGCTCTGTTTCCTGTCGGAAGCTCGGATATTTTCCTTACTATATCGTCACTTTCTCCGTAGTCATATATGTCTCCCTGGAAGATAAGACAGAGCAGATTCTCGCCGTGATAAGACCCCTCTTCCTCCCAGTACGATACACTGCCGTGTGCTATGCCATCCTTGATCTGAGACACTACTTCGTTCATCAGTCCCTCCACTGACAGCCCTTCTTCAATGGCGAAAGTCACAGGCAGATCTCTTATGAAGCAGCCCACCGATTCCATCCTTCTTATATCGGATCTGCCGTTCCAGGTCCACTTGAAAGCCACATTCCGGTTATCGCAGTCTGCAGCAAGTGCCAGAGCCGCCGCTGCGATATAGAACCCGTTCCTTCCAAGAGCATATCTGTCGCTGATCTTCTTCACTTCATCTCTGTCAAAAGGAAAATCACGTATGAACTCATCATCCACATTTTCCAGACCGCTGTGATCCGGTGTGGGAAGCGTGGCGCAGCCCTCTCTGTCATAGCGGCTCCTGAAATGGTCCATCTCCTCCCTGAACTCAGCGGACTCCCTGTACCTGTTTTCCTCAATACAGATTTCGATATATTCATCCTCTGCGACAGGATCATCCCTGTATATATCTCCGATATCCTCCAGCAGCTTGTGGTACGATCTTCCGTCACATACCGCATGGCAGACATCCAGCAGTCCCTCCTTGGATTCCGGCGTTTCTATCAGCCTGCAGCGAAACATCGGAGTACCGTCGAAGCGGAACGGCTTCACGAAATCATTCACCGCAAGCCCAAGCTCATCTGAGCTCATCTTTTCCGGGACGATATCGGGTCTGATCCCCCTGTCAAACCTCTGAAGAAAGCCATCTCCGGTCTCTTCTATGGTGCTGCAAAGTGAAGGATGCATAAGTACCGCCTTCCCTACAGCATCCGCCAGCCTTTCCAGATCGACCGAAGGATCAAGGTAGAACCTTATCGGAAGATTCAATACCGAAGCCTTGGGGTTCCCGGCCTGCACACGGAGAAGATAATCCTGTGAGGCATTGACACGCACAAAAGGAACCTCCGTATCGGAGGAAGCCGCATCATCCCGGGATGCAGCTGTTATCAGCTTCTCTATTCTTTTTGCGCATCTTCCCTCATATATGTGCTGCACACAAAAGGCCCTGATCCGGCACTTCATGACTACCAGCATGGCCGTGACCGAATCTCCGCCTATCTCGAAGAAATCATCATTTATCCCGACTTTCCTTTTACATTCAAGCACTGTCTCAAATGCTTCACAGACAGCCCTTTGTATATCGTTCTCGGGCTCGGCATATATGTCCGCTGCCGGAGAATCATCCGGCGCAGGAAGCTTCAGCTTATCCACCTTGCCGTTTGGATTGAGGGGTATCTCAAAGATCCTGATAAAGCGCTGGGGGATCATATAGCCCGGAAGATATGAGCTCAGTATCCCGGAAGCCTTTTCCGGCGAGATCTCCTCTTCAGCCATATAATATGCGCACAGATATGGAGTGCGCGTATTACCCTCAAATGCCTTCACGGCACAGAACTCTGTATCAAGCGCCTTCTTCACGGCACTCTCCACTTCCGTCAGCTCCACGCGGTTGCCGTTTATCTTGACCATTTCATCTATACGGCCAAGTATGGTATATCTGCCCTGCTCATCCAGCAGAGCATAGTCCGATGTCCTGAAGAAGCGTCTGCCCCGGATCGTGACAAAGGCCCTCTCATTCTCCTTTGGAAGATTATGATATCCGCGAAAGAACGGAAGATATATGCACATCTCTCCTTCGTCCGCTTCTTTGCCGTCTTCCTTGCGCAGCACTATCTCGCTGCCCTCGGTGGGATAACCTATGGGAGTATTGGTGTATGCCCTGTCCAGCCTGTAGTGGCAGGTCGGATATCCGAACTCACTCGGACCGTAGATATTGACGACATCAAAACCGTCGGCCTCAATATCCGATACGATCTCCCCTCCGGTGTATCCGACGCGCATCGATCCCACGCCGAGCTTCTGCAGCACCTTTAGGAATGTCGGTGTCATAAATGTCGAGTCTATCCTGTGATCCTTAAAATACGAGCCGAGCCTGACGGGATCCCGGGTGATCTCCCAGGAAAGGACATGCACCGTACAGCCGAATCCGAGAAAGCCGATAGTGATATATACTCCGCCGACGAAGGATTCCGGGATGACATGGGCAAATCTGAGCGGCTCTTCTCTCCCTCCGTCTCCTTCGGGATAAGCATACTCATATATGAAGCCCTCGCCCATCCCTTCGAAGATGCGCTCATATATCCCGTATTCCTGCGCAGCACCCTTGGGCGTGCCGCTGCTCCCGGAGGTGTAGATATAAAAGGCAAGGTCATGAGGATCGGCCTCTCTGCACTCCGTACATTCCGGAAGCTTCATCGCCTCCTCCCACTCCCTGATGCTCATCACAAGCCTGCAGCCGCAGTCATCTGTCACATAATCTATGCGCTCTTTTCCCATCAGGTCCTCAAGCGCGACCCACGCAGCTCCGGCCATTATGACTCCTATGCGCGTGGCGATATATTCCATTCCCTTGGGATAATAGATCCCTACCGTATCCTCTTTGCCTATCCCCTTGTCCCGAAGATAGCGGTTGACTCTCATTGCATAGCCTAAAAGCTCACTGTATGACGTGCTCCGCAGGCCGTCGCGGTCCACCACGGCAATGCGTTCCGGATGAAGCCCGGCCGTACTTTTCAGTCTATCAATATAGTCCATAGCCCGCTCACTCCATTTCAAAGACTGCGTCGAGACATGTAGTCTGAAGGACATCCATAAATCCCGGTCCCACGTTTGTGAGGACCATGCGCTTGCCTTCCTTTTTCGTGGCTTTGAAGGTGTTGAGCAATACCCTGAGTCCGGCTGAGGAGACGTAATCGCATTCCGTAAAATCAAGGACCAGAAGATCAGTCTCCGGAACGGAATCGTTTATCATGGACTCAAGCTCCGGCACGGCCAGTACGTTCAGCTCGCCTGATAATGCTATGGTAAGCCTGTCTCCGTCTTTATTCTTTTTAAGATCCATTATCTCTTCTCCTTTTCTTTTATTTCGATCATTACGATTGTCATGTCGTCAAACTGCGGCTCATCCCCCGCAAAGTCATCAACGTCGGAAATGATCTTCTCCATATCCTCCGGGACAAGGTCGCTACCAAGCCGCGCGAGGGAATCCTTAAGCCTTTCGACACCATAGAGCTCACCGGATACATTGTGTGCTTCCGTGATCCCGTCCGTATAAAGGAACAGGTGGTCTCCCGGCCTCAGGCTGATCTCATCGCAGCGGTATACGGTATCTTCCATCCCCGCAAGGAAGAGTCCGTGCTTCTTCTTCATCATGTCATAATCCCTGCCGTCATGAGAAATGAGCGGATAATTATGGCCTGCATTGGTGTAGGTAAGTGTCATGGTACGGGTATCTATCATCCCGATCCAGGCCGTCGCGAACATCCCTGATTCGTTCCCTTCGCAGATATGCCGGTTTACGGCAGTGAATATTTCGGACGTATCGGTCATCGTCATGGCATAGTCCTTTATCATGGTCTTTACCGTCATCATAAAGAGTGCAGCCGGTATGCCCTTGCCCGAAACATCAGCGATCAAAAAGCACACATGATCCTCATCCGGTGAAAAATAATCATAGAAATCTCCGCCGACTTCCTTTGCAGTCTTGATAAATGCATTCAGATTGATATCCGGATGATCCGGAAAAGCCGGATGACCTACAGGCAAAGCCTCCATCTGGATCTTGCGGGCCGTGTCGAGGTCCGCTCCTATCCGCGCATTCTCTTTTTCCTCCTTCATCAGGGAGAAGATGCTCAGATCTGTCGTCACCAGCACAAGAGATACCGCGATCGGGATGGTCAGAGTCAGATAGTTGTCGGGCAGCGAGATAAGTATGTTCTCCTGAAGCAGATACAGTCCAATGAGAGTCAGGACAAATATCAGCATGCTCTTTGAAACCCTGAACACATCTTTCTTTGTCTTGTATTTCGTTATACACATGTATACGGCTATGGCCATCGCGGATATGGGATAAGTGAATACTACCAGAAAATAGCCCGGCATATACTCCATGACGTTGTTCTCGTCTGCCCGGAGGATAAGCCCTGTCCAGGGAGTCGTGACGAGAAGGAGCGATATGAGGATCAAAGGAAGCTCATAGATCATAAAACGGACAAGACGGGATCTTATCCTTATCTCAAGGTTCTCAAGAAAGTACAGATTGAGTCTTTCCGAAATGACAAAAATCGAGATGGCATAGCCGATGGCTGCTGCATAATTTATCACATATGCTCCGGGTATGCCGTCGTATCTCACCTGGATATGATCGAACAGAGCCATTACCAGACAGGCAATGAGCATGATCGAGAGAGTATCATTCAGTTTTTTCCTGTATACCATCAGATTGTTATAGAGCATCTGAAGCAGAAGGATCAGTGCTACCACAAGAAGCTCTATGAACAGCGAGTCTGCTACGGAACCTTGGTACATGAGATCAGCCTTTCCCTGTTAGTATTCTCAACTGTATTTTACCAGAAAAGAATTACGGTTATAACTCATGGTGGTAAGATGAGCCTTATCATCCTTCATTTTCACCATATATCCGGAGACCGCAAATGAAGCCACTGAATTGGCCATGGTGTCATCCTCCGAGATATCAAAAAGCATCCCGTCGTCTCTTGTGATGATCAAAACCCCCTCGTCGGTCAGAGAGATCACACATTCACCCAGAACTTCTTCCGGACTGTTCTTTTCATATATCAGCATATACAGATCCTCGATGAGAAGCTTGACCCTTGATGTTGTCTTTTCGGGCACATTGTTGTCGATAAGAA
>JAEEGO010000227.1 GCA_016280355.1 Lachnospiraceae bacterium
ACCGGTATGTAGATGAGGAGCATAAGAAAATCCTCTTTGCACATCTTAAGCTCGGCAAAGCTCGGAAAGCCCTCCATTGGCGCTCCGAAAGCCGCATTCAATGCCTCTGCCACCAGGAAGCTTGACGCCGTGGCCAATCCGTAGAACAGCAGCTTATTCCCCTTGGAAAGTGCGGCTGGATCCTCTTTCGCATCCCCCTCCTCCACCGCAAATATACCGAAAAGCGGTGAGTGAAAGAGCTGCCCGAGTGTTACCGCCTCTCCTATCTGCGAATACAGGGCGCTGTCCTGCTTTGCATATGAGACATTGTCTCCTATCCAGTAGCAAAGCGCCGCTATTATGCCTGTAAGCCCGGCTTCAGGTCCGACACTTGCCCCGAATACCAGAGGAATGAAAGCACATATCAGCATCGCGGCCATCGGATGATAATCGTAATGCTTCTCCTTCTTTATCTTCCCCATCACAACAGAAAGCTCCTCGGGATAATCCCCGAAGAGCCTGTGTAATATGCCGACGACAAGCCCGCCTGCAGGGCAGGCTGCCACTGTCACATACGGATTGCCGAAAGACTCCGGGAGCACATCCCAGACGAGGTGTGTACCCACCGCCACTGCCTTAAGGAAGCACCAGACCACAAGTCCGGCGAAACACCCCAACAGCACAGTAAACAGTACGAGCTTTACGGCATTTCCGCTTTTTTTCATCAGATTATTCGCTTTTTACGGCATCCTCGATCTTCTTGAACGTCGTTCCGAATACGATCATGTCTATGCCGGATTCAACAAAGTAAAGACCTATCAGTATTCCGGTAGTGATCGCCGTCACCATAGGATGAGCGAACGAATAGATACCGAGTATCACGCTGAGTATGCCGATGATGACTCCCAATACCCAAAGCCTGTTGACTTCCTTTGTCTTGACTGCAACTACTACCGCAAAGATACCTCTGAGCACGAACCAGAAAGCCACCATATAAAGGAGCATTCCATCTATCACGAGAGTGCCTCCGGGACGGACGAGAGCGATGATACCCACTATCACTGCGAGCACGCTCATCACCGTGTCAAATACGTTGCTCCTTTTCTGGCATGCCTTTACGATACCCATTACACCATATACCAGCAGCATGATGGTAATGAAGTATCCTGCCGAGAGGAATGTCGCTACCGGTGTACACATCAGCGATATCCCCATGAAGATCATAAGAACTCCGAAAATAATACCTAAAACAGCCATTGTCATTTTCCTCCTGTATATTACTTGGTCCTGTTTCTTTTTTCTTTTATCAGATCACGCAGATCCTCTGCCTTGGGACGGAGCACGGCCGATATGGTCCTGCTCTGCAGTGCACGGAGCACATATCTTCCGGCATCATCGATCCGGTCCTGATCGTAACAAAGAGCTGCCATCAGATAATCAAAGACAGTCTCTTCCATACCGCAGATGGGGAAATCCTCACCGAGCTCAGCCTCCTGAAGATTGCGGAGCGCATACTTTATCAGCTTTCTTTCCTCGTTCTCGCTCATCTCATCCGCATCTGTGACTACTCTGCCGTCATCTTCAAGCCTTTCTCTCCATCCGCGCAGAAGCCATGCGGCGTTGAGAGCCGTGTAGCCTCTGATGCTGCTTTTGGAGCTACGTACCAGACAGCATCTGAGTGCGGACTTATAGCATCTGTAAGCATCAGGATAATCCCGCATCACTTCCTCTTTGGGCGCATCGGGTTCCCACTTTATGCTCTTATCCTTCAATGCCGCTACCTCTTTCGGGCGCAGCTTTCCGAAGGAGCTCTCCATATCTGCATATCCGCATACCGGACACTCTGTCACACGATATTTTATGGGATCTACATTCTTGAAACGCGGACGCAGGTCCAGATCCATTCCGTCAGACTGAGCTTTTCCCGAGCGCATCACCTTGCTCTTAAACTTATAGTTGCACACGGGGCACTTATGCTCTTTGTCCAACAGTAAGAGAAGCTCGCTTGCATCATCTCCGACTGAATTCTTCTTTCCGGCTCCCGGTATCGGTTTGGGACTTCCCGGCAGTTCTCCTCTCATCTCATCCTCCCACTAATCATGAAGACGTCCGCAGACGGTTCTTCTTCTCCAGCTTCATCAGGATGTTTTCCTTCAGCACGAAATACTTGATCAGAAGCTCATTCATCGACTTGATATCCTGAGGTCTGTCACACATGTATTTTGTAAAGAATGCGTTCCAGAATTCCAGACATGTTGCCTTCGAAAGACCGTAAGTCTTGCGGCAGTATCCTTCAGTCTTCCTCTCGATCGCCACAAGTGAAGCAAAGAGCGATGAAAGATCGAACAGTGAATTGCCCCGCGCACTTCCCGACATATCAAGCAGCAGGAGCTCCCCGTTCTGTACCATGACACTGTTCAGGTTGATATCACCGTGCACGTATGTGGGGCTGTCGGGTATGGATGATATCAGTGTGGTGAACACAGCTGTATTGGCATCGTTCGGATCATTTACCTCCCTCAGCCATTTCATATATCTGTCCTTTATCTCGGGCAGCTTGCCGTCCGGTATCTCCGTCTTATGCAGCTCCCTTACTGTAGTTGCCAGCATTTCCGCATATTTGACCAGATCATTCGGGTTGTGGCTTATAAGATAAGCAAGAGACGTCATCTCCGCTTTTTCAAAGACTATGCCGTGTCCCTCTTCGCACTTTACCACATCATAAGGTATCAGAGTCGGCACACCGCACACCATGGCAGTCTGCGCATATGACCTCTCCTTCTTCACTTCCGAAAGCGGCACTGATGAGCTGTACACCTTGATCATCTCATCATCTGAAAGCTGGAATATCTCTCCGTTGAGGGCCGAGCTTATCTTCTTGCAGCCCTTCAGGGATACAAACCTCATCTCCCTCTCTACTATGAAGATATCGCTGAAGCCCGTCACATCAAAGATATCGAATACTTCATCAGAAACGTTCCTGATACGTATATCCCTTTTTACTGCCTTCTTCACCTTCAGCAGTACACGCAGGCCGGCGCTGGAGATATACTCCAGATCCTTGGCATCAAAGGCTATATCAACGTTGTCAAACAGCATCCCCTCATCCATCAGGTCCGCTTCGATCTGATCCACATTGTTGGAATCTATGCGCCCGCTCAGATAAAATGTCAGAGCTCCCTCTGTAAATTCACTCTTCATTGCTCTCCTCCGGAAATACCGTTTTCTACATTACACAACATATATAACTATACCATAACTGATCGTAAATAACACTTATTTATCCCGCAGCATGCTCATCTTCTTCGCCGTCATCTCGGCTGTATGTTTCCACAGCGACTGCAGCTGGTCCTTGTGTGCACACAGCTTCTCGGTACAGCCTTCACATCTGATATATTCATTTGTCTCCTCGGAAAACCGCTCCGGATGTCTGTAAAAGGTGATCTCCCAGCGGAGCATAAGTATCAGCGACACTCCGAACAGACTCCAGGCATAGAAATCCCTCACAAAAAACAGCGGGGTGAACATCATTGCATAGTCCCAGTTGTATATCCGGCAGGTGCTGCAGCACTTATTCTTCAGAAACCACGACTGGAAAGGGCAGAAGAAAAGGATGCATATCATATCGCATACCGAATACCCGAGGCTAAGGAGTACCATGATCCCGTCACTGAGGTACCCCGCCATATACAGGACACCAAATACCGCATTGAAGGATATCCACAGCAGAGCCACCAGCATTGTCGCATTGTTTTCCTGTATGCGTATATCCACTTCCCCGGATTTGATGTAGTTGCGTCTGAACTGCTTCTGGCTTCCCGGACTCTCAAGCCCTGATGGAAAGAACCTCATAAACATCTCCACCATGAAGACCCCCCACACGAGCCACGTGATCACCGGAAAACGGACCCAGGGTTTCTTGATCGGCTCACCTATCCTGAGCCACCCTGCAAAGTACAGCACAAAGGTCAGGGCGAAAAGAACAGCTCTGTATGCCAGCCTTATATAATGCAGTATGCTCACGGGCGTGAGCTTCACCTTCTTTTTCAATCCGTGTCCTTCCTCTCCGGCTGCAGACTACACATTTCCCAGATATACATATTCGAGATATCTGTCCGCCGTATCCTTCAGTTCTTTCATAAGTGCCGTATCGGTGGGTGGCATCTTCTCACAAAACGCCGGAAAATATCTTGTTATGTGAAGAGGTATGCTGCGGTCAACAGATGCTATCCATTCCGCCTGCCGTCTCATATCTTCCACACATTCTGTACGGCTGTCTCCATCCGATCCGCTGCTGCCGTTATATCCCGGTACGATAAGGCTCGTGATCTCCACATGGCATTCTTTTGCCGCCCTTTTGATGAAGCTTTTTACCATATCAAGATCCCCGCCGAGTCTTTGATATATCTCATCCCTGTAGCCCTTGAGGTCTATGTTCATCGCATCCACATAGGGCAGTATCTCTTCAAGTATCTTTATATTGGCTTCACCGTTAGTTACCAGTACATTTAACATGCCGGCTTCATGCACGAGCTTTGCCGTGTCACGCACGAACTCATAGCCCACCAGTGGCTCGTTATAGGTGAAAGCTATCCCTATGTTTCCGTCCTCATCCCGTGCCCGTTTTGCTATCTCCAGCAGTTCATGAGGTGTATATTCATAGTTTCTGACAGAGCTTCCGTCATGCTGGGATATCTCATGATTCTGACAGAACGCACAGTGCAGATTGCAGCCGAAGCTGCCTACCGAAAGTATGAGACTGCCCGGATGAAATCTTTTCAGCGGTTTCTTTTCTATGGGATCCAGAGCTATTGATGTGATCCGTCCGTAGTTTACCGGACGTACAGCCCCTTCGATATTGCGTCTTGCCCTGCAGGCCCCGGTCTCACCCTCTTTAAGAGAACAGGCATGCATACATACGTCGCATACCTGAGCTTTCTCTTCTTTCTGTCCGGTCTCCTCTTCAGGCAGCACCGCCTCACTCATGACGTACTACCTCGAAGCGTTGCAGCGCCACCTTCTCCGCAGGTCTTATTCCCGCCTTCTGTTTGGCTATGTTTATCTGCTCCGCCACGGTATCCACCCCGTCCAGATTCGGAAGCAGCAGACCGCGTCTTCCGCCGTTTGTGACTATCACACCGTATCTTTTGGGATCGAGCTCATCCTCCGAAGAAATGCTCTCTGTTTCTCCGAGTACGTCTACGCTTATATCCAGATAGGGAAGTTCCTCTTCCTCAATTGCGATGAATCTGGGGTCCTTTGTAGAAGCAGATATCGCATTGCATATTATCTCCTCTGCGATATTGTCGCAGCAGGCAGATATCGTGCCTATGCATCCGCGGAGCATCCCGTTCTCATGTATCGACACGAAGGTTCCCGCGCTTCTTTCTTTCATCTCTTCCGGTACACTCTCCGGCACTTCAGGTATGGTCTTCTCCCTGATATGCTTCTCGATCGTATACCTTGCAAGAGCCACATAAGGGTCCTTGCTCTCACTTTGCTGTCTTATCTCTTCAAATGTCTTCACAGGTCTTATTATCCCGAATCCGTATCCCACGCCGTAGGTTGCTTCATGACTAAGTGCCGTAACTTCCGTCTCCTGATCACTGAAGGCCCCCGCCATTATGCAGAAGGACCTGTGACCGCACTCCTGTGCAGCGTCCAGCAGCTCCCTGTCGAAATCAAAGAGTCTGCTAAGATCACCCTCTTTCAGAGTCTTCATAAGGAGCTTGTCGTATTTCGGTCCCTCCGGCTTGTAGCCGTAAGGGCCGTCCTTCTTCTGACAATGCGAGAGATCTCCGCTTGCTACGAAGACTACCCTCCTGTCAAGGCTGTCTACCGCTGCCCTGATTATCTGTCCGAAGTTTCCGTGAGCCTCCAGCGAAAGTCCCGACAGGCCGATCCTGACCAGCTTATAATCGGTATAGCACTGGTTTATGAAGTAGAGCGGTACCATCACTCCATGATCCAGCTCTCCGCTCCTCTCGCCCTGTCCTCCCGCAGGAAAGCCCTGCAGATAGCACCTGTGCTCGATCTCACTTGCAAGCTCACTGTCATATCTGACATCTATTGTCACCTGCGGTGCACGGAAAGCCCCGAAGTCTCCTTTAGCCGCAGTCCCCGGTGATATATGGAAATAATCCCCGTACATCTCCGTATGGGGTGAAGTGATCACTATGGTATCCGGCTTCAGCTTCGCTATGTCTTCTGCGACTTTTCTGTATGAGTCCAGCGTATCCTTTATCGCATCTTCGTCTCCGCGGCCTACTTCATGTACGGCCAGAGGCGGATGCGGCACGATATATCCGGCAAGAATTCCCATCACATCTCCTTATCTGTAAAGCATTTCTTCCAAAATTAGATCTTGCTCCCGTTCCGGCATGCAACTTTTCGACGCATTGCGGAGTTTCGTGATGGCACTTGAAAGTACTCGATGGCAGGGGCGAAAATGCATGGATGCATTTTCGAGCCGAACTGAGCATGGATGCGAATTTCGGCGACCCGTAACTCAGTATTATCTTACATGTACTTTCTTAGTGCCATAGAAACGTAGCACTTAAGGAGCAAAAGCTGCATGCCTGCACGGGAGCAGCAATTAACACTTTGAAGTCAGTAACGCGTGACGATTAGCTTAGATGCGCGCTGGCGGTTGCTCGTAAAAATATGCAGCAGCCCAGCTATTTTACCCCGTCAAAAACTATGGCAGTTCTTTATTTTGTTAAAAGTTCGTATGCTTCCCTGTACTTCTCTATGGTCTTATCGATCACATCCTGCGGCAGATCATAATCAGAATCCGGATTTGCCTTCAGCCAGTCTCTCACGTACTGCTTGTCATACGAAGGCTCTCCCTGCCCTACGACGTACTCGGCTGCAGGCCAGAATCTCGAAGAATCGGGTGTAAGCACCTCGTCTGCAAGTATCACCTCGCCGTCATCTCCGAGTCCGAACTCAAACTTCGTATCGGCTATTATGATGCCCTTGCTCTTTGCATAATCAGCACACTTCTTGTATACGGCAATGGTATAATCCCTTATCTTTTCCGCATACTCCTGTCCGTGTCCGGGGAATTCCTTTTCAAGCACCTCTACGGATCTCTCAAATGAGATATTCTCATCATGATCACCTATCTCGGCCTTTGTAGAAGGTGTATATATAGGCTCGGGCAGCTGCTCCGACTCCTGCAGTCCTTCCGGAAGCCTGATGCCGCACACAGTGCCGTTCTCCTTGTAGGAAGCCCATCCGGATCCTGTTATATAGCCTCTTACTATACATTCGATGGGCAGCATGCGAAGCTTACGCACCATCATGGATCTTCCCTCGAACCTGGCGTTCCTGAAATATTCGGGCATATCGTTCACATCAGTAGATACCATGTGGTTGTCGACAATGTCCTTCGTATAATCAAACCAGAACTTTGACATCTGTGTCAGTATCTTTCCCTTTCCGGTGATACTGTTCTTCAGTATATGATCGAAAGCCGAGATCCTGTCTGTAGCGACAAGTATCAGACTGTCTCCCGTATCGTATATCTCCCTTACCTTGCCTTCCTTTACCGGACTGTACACGTTCATGACTTCTCCCTTCGCTGTTGAATCATATGCATCATAATATCTTGCGCCTGAGCTTTCCGCCCTGTTCTTTCCCGAATTGTTTCTCACAGCCTCATATGCCATGTGCCCGCCTTCGACTATGCCGCTTGCAGCCATCTTGGCTCCGTTTGCTATGCCGTGTGCAGCGGTGCTCGCACCTTTCTTCAGGCCGTCGGCAGTCTCACTCTCGCTGAAATCCTTTATGGCCTTTCCTGCACGCTCTCCCATCTCCTCCAGCATGGATATGGCTTCATCGATAAAATCTGAAATATTCTTTTCACTCATTTCCTCAACCTCCTGCTACCAGTCCGAAAGCACCCACTCCGGCTAAAGACACGGTCATCATGATGACTCCGGCAAGCAACACACCTACCATGGCTGCAACAACGGTCTCCTTAAACTCCATGTCAAGTATGGAAGCTGCCAGCGTGCCTGTCCATGCACCCGTGCCCGGAAGCGGTATGCCAACGAAGAGTGCCAGTGCCACAAAGAGTCCCTTACCGGCTTTCTCCTGCAGTTTCCTGCCGCCCTTTTCTCCCTTCTCCAGACAGAAAGTGAAGAATCCGCCTATGATCGGCTTATCCTTACCCCATTCCAGTACCTTTCTTGCAAAAAGATAGATGATGGGTACGGGAAGCATATTGCCTACTATCGCTATCACAAAGGTCATCACCATATGCTGGACCGTATCGGTGAGTCCCATTCCCGCAGCTATGGGAATTGCTCCTCTCAGCTCTATGAGCGGTACCATCGAGACCAAAAAAACTATCAGGTATTTCTGTATCATTTTCTCTTCAATAATCCTTTCAGTGTATTTATTAACATCATCATCTCATCATCAGTGCCTATGCTGATACGCAGATAATCCTTTATGCGCGGCTTATTAAAATGTCTTACATATATCCCGGCTTCTTTGAGTCTTTCAAAAACATCCTTTGCTTCAAACGGCTCCGGCGGCTTCGCAAAGATGAAGTTGGTCTGCGAATCTGGGAAGGTAAAGCCTAATTCCCTGAGTTTCTCCCCGGTCTCAGATCTTGTCTGCTTCACACGGTTCACCGTCTCAAGGAAATACTCCGTATCCTCCATCGAAGCCTTACCCGCTATGATCGCCGGATAATTCATCGTATATGAATTGATCGAATACTTTACATCGTTCAGATACTTTATCAGTCTTTCATTTCCGAAGCAGTACCCGATCCTCATTCCGGCGAGTGCTCTCGACTTTGACGTCGTGCGTACCACGATCAGATTGTCATATTGCTTTATTAGAGGCAGTGCCGTCTCTCCTCCGAAGTCGATATAGGCCTCGTCCACTATCACGACCGAGTCTTTATTGTGATCCAGGATATCGGTTATGAAAGAAAGCCCTTCGTAGATACCCGTCGGAGCATTTGGATTTGCTATCACCACTCCGCCGTTCTCTCCGTAGTAATCTGCAGGGTCAGTCGCGAAGTCTTCCTTAAGAGCCCTCGTCTGGTAAGGTATCCTGTATACCTCGGCCCACACATCGTAGAACGAGTAGGTGATATCCGGAAACAGTATCGGCTTGTCTCCTGCGAAGAATGTAAGAAAGAGCATTGAAAGCACATCATCGGATCCCACTCCGGTAAATACCTGTGAGCTCTCCACTCCGTAATGCCATGCTATCGCTTCGTTCAGTGCCTCACTCTTCGGATCAGGATAGAGCCTAAGCCTTCCCCAGTCCGCCTCTTCAAGTGCCTTTATCACTTTTGGCGAGGGCGGATACGGGCACTCATTCGTATTCAGCTTTATTACTTTTTTCTGCGGCTGTTCGCCGGGGACGTAAGGGACTACCTTACGTATGTTGTCTTCTATACTCATGCGATCACAATCCGTACTTTGCGGCAAGCCTCTTAAATCCCGGCAGAGAGTTCACGCAGGTCTCATATGATACACAGTATGATAGCCTTACGAATCCTCCGCAGGCAAATGACGATCCCGGTACCAGAAGTATGTGCTCCTCCTTTGCCGCACTCACAAATTCCTTTTCATCCTCCGTGGGAGACTTGATAAACATATAAAATGCTCCCTCGGGCTTTATACATTCGAATCCGTACTCCTTCAGTGCATCATAGAGTACATCCCTGTTCTTTGCGTAGAAGCTGATATCCGCTTTCTCTTCCAGACACTCTGCCACCACCTTCTGTATCAGAGAAGGTGCGTTCACGAAGCCGAGTACCCTGTTCGCTATGGTCACAGCCTGGAACAGCTTGTCCTGTCCTTCTATCTCCGAAGGTACAACGAGGTATCCTATCCTCTCTCCCGGCAGAGAAAGAGTCTTTGAGAAAGAATACCCAACTATCGTATTCCTGTAATACTTTGTGATGTACGGAACCTCTGCTCCCGTATACACAAGCTCTCTGTAGGGCTCATCGGATATGATGAAGATCTCCGTGCCGTACTCTTCCTGCTTGCGCTCCAGTATGGCGGCTATCGCTTTTATCGTACTCTCGGGGTATATCACTCCCGACGGATTGTTCGGATTGTTTATTATAAGAGCCCGGGTCTTTGCTGTAACGGCCTTTTCAAACGCCTCAAGATCCGGCTGGAAGGTCGACGTATCCGGTGCGATCTCCTTCAGCACTCCGTCATAGTTTGCCACATAGTTTCTGTATTCCACAAAGTACGGGGCGAAAGAAAGCACTTCGTCTCCGGGGTTGATGATGGCCTTCAGCACGCAGTTGAGTCCTCCCGCAGCTCCCACCGTCATCATGATGTTGTCAGCGGTAAAAGCAGTGCCGAATCTCCTGTTCAGAGACTGCGCCACCTTTTCTCTCACATCGGGAAATCCGGCATTGGGCATATACCCGTGAAGCACTACCGGATCCTCTTCCTCTAAAAGTCTCATCATGGTCTGCTTCACCTTTTCCGGTGCGGGCACGTTCGGATTGCCTATGGAGAAATCATATACATTCTCGGCACCGAACTCCTGTGCCATCTTCTTTCCTTCTTCAAACATCTGCCTGATAACGGAATTGTTGTTTACCAGACCTTCCATCTTCTTTGCTATCATTTTGTCTCCTGATTGAACCTTTCGAATCCT